>JAIVHD010000111.1 GCA_020201235.1 Lysobacteraceae bacterium | reverse complement strand
AAGCGCTCAACCAGCAACAGGTAGACCAGCGGCCCGACCAGCAGCATTCGTGCAACAGTCAGCACATTGGGCAGATCGCGAATCGACAGCATGGCGCTAGTGTACCCCGTCCCTAATCCGGTAACATTCAGCCAGTCGGAAAGCGCTTAGCTGCAAGGCGGGGCTCGCCGGTGGACCGTTTTACCACGCGAACTGGTAATACAGCGTGCCATCTGCCAGGTCGTAGCGTTCAAACCGCAACGGCCCGGTCAGCTCGATTCGCCGGCGCAAGCCGTCGGCCGAGGCGCTGATTTCAAACCGCAGGGTATCGCCCATAGCACCGTCGACCCGGACCGAATCGATCCCGGTCAGCTGCTTCAGAAACGACAATACCTCGGTGTAGTGAGACGCACGGTCGATCCCGGAAACGATCAAGCGCTGCACGGCCGGCTGGTCGGACAGCACTGCAAAGCGCGCCGCCAGGGCACCTGCGATTCGCCCCAGACCCAGATCGATAACCTCGGCCGGCCTCGCCCCGGAGCGTTGAAAGGTGGCTTCGGCGTCACCGATACGCCAGGCCCAGCGCCCGGTCCAGAAACCCTGGTTTTGACGAAGATCAAGCAGGATGACGCCGTCGGTGCCGTAGCGGTTCATCGCGGCCAGCGACGAATTGGTGAAACCGCCCCGAATGTCGGCCGGCGAGACCTCAATGCGATCACTGGCATCCAGCATCGGCCGGGTGACCGAAATGCCGTAGCGGAACGAGGCCTGCTCGACGGCCTGCTCGACGGCCTGCTCGACGGCCTGTTCGATGGCCTGCTCGATGGCCTCCTCGGTGGCCTGCTCGATGGCCTGGTGCTGTTGGAGATATTCGGCACCGCGCGGGCCGTCCATGGTAATCCAGAGCAGAAAACCCGGCCGCTCGCTGCCCCAGCGCGGATAGCCTTGGCGAGCCAGCAACGCATTGACCGATCGCGGATCGAAATCGACCCGCAAACGACGTTGCTCGACCCTTCGGCCCTGATCGTCAAAGCCCGGCACGCTTCGAAACTGACGACTCAGCGCCAGCGCCTCGGCACGGCCGTGATCAAGCCCCAGTTCGGCGACAAGATTCTGGCCGGCACGGCCCGTCAGGCGCACCAGCACCTGGTTCAGGGCCTCGACAAGCGGTGCGCGCGCAGCTTCGGCACCGGGTTCGACCACAGCCTCGCCCACGTACAGCGGCGCTTCGGCCAAAGCGACAGCTTGGCACAGGCTCGCCAGCATGAAGAAACACAGAATGCGCGCTGCTTTGATCACGCCGTGAACAATAGCACAAGCCCACTCGATCCCGTGCGCCCGGGCCCGACCTTCGGGCACAATGTAGGCGGTCCTCTCCAAGCTACCGCCCGTCATGACTAAAACCCCCGATTCCGAACTCAATTACCGCGATGCCGGGGTCGATATCGATGCCGGCAATCGCTTGGTCGAACGCATTAAACCCGCAGTCCGGCGCACTTCCAGGCCCGAAGTGCTCGGCGGCCTGGGTGGTTTTGGCGGGCTGTTCCACCTTGGCTCCCGGTTTCGCGACCCCGTACTGGTTTCGGGCACCGACGGCGTCGGTACCAAGCTGATGCTTGCGCGCGCGCTCGGCGACCACGCCACGATTGGCATCGACCTGGTCGCGATGTGCGTGAACGATATCCTGGTCGCCGGTGCCGAGCCTCTGTTTTTTTTGGATTATTACGCCTGCGGACGACTCGATGTCGACGCCGCAGCCCAGGTCATTGAGGGCATCGCCGAGGGCTGCCGGCGCGCCGGCTGCGCGCTGATCGGTGGCGAAACGGCCGAAATGCCTGGCATGTACGCTGGCGGCGACTATGACCTGGCCGGCTTTGCGGTCGGCGCGGTCGAACGCGAAAACATCATCGACGGGCACACCATCGACCCGCAGTGCGTGCTGCTCGGACTATCCAGTTCAGGCGCGCACAGCAATGGATATTCGCTGATCCGCAAGGTGCTGGCGCGCGCCGGTGGCATCGAAGACAACGCCGAGCGCGCCCGATTGATGCTCCAGCCAACCCGAATTTACACCCCGGAAGTGCTGCCGCTGCTCGCCGAGCATGATATCCGCGGCATGGCGCACATCACCGGCGGCGGCCTCACCGAGAACATCATTCGCGTCGTCCCGGAGGCCTTCGGCATCGAAATCGAGCTGTCGGCCTGGCAGCCGCCGGAAATGTTTGCGTGGCTGGCCGAAGCCGGCAACATACCGGCCGCCGAAATGCGCAAGACCTTCAACATGGGAATCGGTTTTGTGCTGATCGTGCCGCGAGATCGGGTCGAGGCCATCCAGACCAGTCTTGTCGGGCGCGGCCACGAGCGTCCCGTGACGATCGGCCGGGTCGTGCCTACGGTACCCCGGCAGGCTCGGGTACGCTTCGTACAAGACCCAACCGATTGCGGCGAAAGGCCAGGCCAATGAGCCCGGCCGGGCTGGTCGTTCTGATTTCCGGGCGCGGCAGCAACGCGCTGGCGATCGCCGATGCGGTCGCCCAGCAGCGCTTGCCGGCGCGAATCAACGCCGTCATCGCCGATCGTCCGGCCGACGGCCTGGAGGCCATGGCCGAACGCGGAATCGATACTGCCCTGGTCGAGCGCGCCGCCTACGCCAAGCGTGCCGACTTCGAGCAGGCGCTGGCCGAGGTCATCGAAGGCTACGCACCCGAACTGATTGTGATGGCCGGGTTCATGCGTGTGCTGTCGCGCGACTTCGTCGAGCGCTTCGACCAGCGCATGATCAACATCCACCCATCGCTGCTGCCCAAGTTTCGCGGCCTCAACACCCACGCGCGGGCACTCGCCGACGGCGAGCGCGAGCACGGTGCCAGCGTGCACTGGGTGACCTGCGAGCTCGATGCCGGGCCTGTCATCGCCAATGCACCGGTGGCCGTGCAGGCCGACGACAATCCGGTAAGCCTCGCCGCGCGGGTACTCAAGCAGGAACACCGCCTGTATCCTGCAACCGTGGCACTCTTGCTCTCGAAACCGGTCTCACAGCGATATGAATATTTCTCCAATCAGAAAAGCCTGCGGCTGGATCGCGATTTCGACGATGCTGGCCGCTGGATCCAACACCCGGGCGGCTGAGCCTCTGGAACCGTTTCACCCGCACCAGGCGCGCTTTGAAGTCTCACGAAACAATGCCGGGATCGGCTTTTTACGGGCCGAACTCAGCCGGCGCGACGACGGTCTGTGGAACTACCGGCTGGAATCGGAAGCGACCGCCTGGTACATCCGCCTGCTCGGCATTTCAACCGTCGAGTCGGTCTGGTTCGACTGGCGTGACGGCCGTGTATTGCCGCTGACCTACCATCACGTGTCGCGCGAACCGGGCAGCGACCGGTTCTGGCAGCACCGTTACCTGTGGCCCGAGCTGCAAACCCGCACCGAAACCCTCCAAGGCGAATTTGAGATCGAAATCGAACCCGGCGTGGTCGATCCGCTCAGCCTCAGGATGGCGGTCGCGGCGCACTTGTCGAAAAGCCCGCAGGCGCTCGAAGACCTTGAATTCCAGGTCATCGAGCGCGACGAAGTCGAGCGGCAGCAGTACCGCTTCCTGCGCGCTTTCGCAAGGCCGGATCGAGCCGCAACTACACGGTCTGGCATTCGGCAGCGCTGGGCTGGATGCCGGTCAAGATCGTGCATACGAACGAGGACAAGCCGATCCGTCTTTCGTTGGTCGACTGGCACTCGGCCGACGGCCATGCGCTACCGTCGAAAAAGCCCTGCGATCTCATGCCACCGGAATCGTGATGCGCAATTTCACCGGCAGCCGGTCGGCAGGTTTTTTTGCGCTGCCCGCCTCCCGCGCGGTCCGATCGATTGAATACCCGTCAATGATCGCGGGCCGGTCGTTCTCGATTATCCGGTGTCCAACGCGGAATAATCCGGCATAATCGCGGTAATTAAAGGAGCCGCATATGAGACACCGCAGATTCGCAGCAATTAACGCATCCCTGCTCGCGCTGGCGCTTGTTGCCGGTTGCGCGGTCAACCCGGTGACCGGCCAGCGCAATCTCAGCCTGGTCAGTGAACAGTGGGAGCTGCAGGTCGGCGAGCAGCAATATGCGCCGCTGCGCCAATCCCAGGGCGGCGACTTCACGATGGATCCCGAACTGGTCGACTACGTCAAGGGCGTCGGCCAGCGGCTGGCGGCAGTAGCCGACAGCGACCTGCCCTACGAATTCAGCGTCATCAACGAGTCGGTTCCCAATGCCTGGGCGCTGCCCGGCGGCAAGATCTCGATCAACCGCGGGCTGCTCACCGAAATGCAGTCCGAAGCCGAACTGGCTGCGGTCTTGTCGCACGAAATTGTGCATTCGGCCGCGCGCCACGGTGCCCAGAGCCAATCGCGCTCGATGCTTTTGCAAGGTGCCGTGCTGGCCGGGGGTATTGCGGCAGGAGCCGCCACCGAAGACGGGCGCTATGGCCAGGTTGCCATGCTCGGCGGCATGGTCGGCGCGCAATTGATTTCGCAAGGCTATTCGCGCGAAGCCGAACGCGAATCCGACCTGTTCGGCATGCGCTACATGCAGCGCGCCGGCTACAACCCGCGCGGCGCGGTTGCCCTGCAGGAAACCTTTGTGCGACTGTCGGAAGGTCGCCAAGCAAGCGGCTTTCAGGCCCTGTTCGCGTCTCACCCGCCGAGCCGCGAACGACTTGAAAACAACCGCCAGCTGCTGGCCGAACTCGGTGATTCCGGAGAAATCGGACGCGAGCGCTACCAGCAGAAGATCGCCCGTCTGAAGGCCGCCCAGCCGGCCTACGAAGCCTACGACGAAGGCCGCGAGGCGCTGGCCAAAGGCGAAGCGCAAACCGCGCTGGCAAAGGCCGATCGGGCAATCCGGATTGCGCCGGCAGAGCCCAATTTTTATTCGCTGCGCGGCGATGCGCTGGCCGAGAGCTCAAATTTCGAACAAGCCGAGCGGGCGTATGGCCAGGCACTGGCGCGCGACCCCGGCTGGTTTTATCATCACCTGCGCCGCGGCATGGCGCGCGAGGCCCTCGGCCGCAGTGCTGGAGCCCGCACCGACCTCGGCAAAGCCAATTCCCTGATGCCGACCGCCGTTGGTTACTACACCCTTGGCAACGTCGAACGGCAAGCCGGCAACCGGGCCAAGGCGATCGAAAACTATCGCATCGCCGCCCAATCCGAAAACCCGGTCGGCCAGCGGGCCCGCCAGGCGCTGCAGGAAATGGGCGTGGCCAGCGGCTAAACAACGCGCATCGTGGCCGCCCGGCTTCGGCCGGCCGGTCGGCCGATCCTATCCAACGCCATCCGCCTTGCAACCGGAAGCGACCGGCAGTCGCGGAAATCCCGGTTGAAACAGGGCCGGTTCAAGCTGCCCGGGCGGTCAGGCGGCGCATGCGCGCGCCAAGCTGGCCAAGTTTTTCCTCGATGTTTTCGTAGCCGCGGTCGATGTGGTAAACGCGATCGATGATCGTGCTGCCGCGCGCGACCAGGCCGGCCAAAACCAGGCTGGCCGAGGCACGCAAGTCGGTGGCCATCAGCGGCGCGCCGGTTAGAAACGGTTGGCCGCGAATGATCACCGCATTGCCTTCCAGGCGCATGTTGGCACCCAGCCGCTGCAGTTCGAGCACGTGCATGAACCGATTTTCGAAGACCGTTTCGCGAACCACCCCGGTGCCTTCTGCGATGGCATTCAGGGCCGTAAACTGAGCTTGCATATCGGTCGGAAACCCGGGATATGGGGCGGTCGTGATATCGACCGCAAGCGGCCGGCGACCGTGCATGTCCAGTTCGATCCAATCGCTGCCCGTGGTGATTTCCGCACCACTTTGTTCGAGCTTTTGCAGCACCGCATCGAGCGTGTTCGGATCGGCCCGCCGGGCCGTGATGTGGCCGCCAGTCATGGCCGCAGCGACCAGAAAGGTGCCCGCCTCGATGCGGTCTGGCAAAACCGTGTAGTCGTAGCCTTGCAGCGACTTCACACCCCGAATTTCAATGGTGTTGCCGCCAGCGCCCTCGATGTCGGCACCCATGCAGTTCAGACACTGCGCCAGGTCGACCACTTCGGGTTCCTGGGCCGCATTTTCGATGCGCGTGACGCCTTCGGCCATGACTGCGGCCATCATGATGTTTTCGGTGCCGGTCACCGTTGCGGTATCCAGCACGATGCGTGCGCCGCGCAGCACTCGGCCCTCGGCCACGATGTAGCCGGCCTCAACGCGAACATCAGCACCCAGCGCGGTCAGGCCGCGCAGGTGCTGATCGACCGGTCGAGCGCCAATCGCGCAGCCGCCTGGCAGCGAGACCCGGGCCCGGCCAAAGCGCGCCAGCAGTGGCCCGAGCACCAGGATCGACGCGCGCATGGTCTTGACCAGGTCATACGGCGCTTCCTGGTCCATTACGCCGAGCCGCCCGCACCGACCTCGCCAGGCGCGCGAAGATGCAGCGTTAGCGCATGAATTTCGCGCCCCAGCGCCGGCCCGATCGCGTCATGCACGCGCCGATGGCGGGCCACGCGACTCAGTCCGTCGAAGCCGGCATCGACGACTTTCGCGCTAAAATGCACGTTGTCGTCGCTGACCACGGTCACCTCCGCGTGGGGAAACGCGTTGAGCAGCAGCTGCTGGATCCGTTCGCTGTCCATGGTTGTCTGAAAATTCCTGTTTTTTTTCGAAAAAACGACGGGTTGCCGGCCTCGGAAATGAGGCTGGCAATCGCTCGCGGTTCAATGCACACGACCCAGTGTCCCATGCTCGCCAACTAATGGTAAACGAAATGCACGTTATTCAACAAAGGGAAATCCAATGTCGCTAACCACGGCGCTGATCTACTTGTTGATCGGGTTCGTACTGCTGGTCTGGTCGGCCGACCGGCTGGTCGCGGGGGCCTCGGCGCTGGCGCGAAATCTGGGCATATCGGCGCTCGTGGTCGGCGTGACGATCGTCGGCTTTGGAACCAGTGCGCCGGAGATGCTGGTCTCAGCACTGGCCTCGCTGGAAGGCAAGCCGGCGTTGGCGGTCGGCAACGCGCTGGGCTCGAACATTGCCAACATCGGCCTCATTCTCGGACTGACCGGCATCGTCTACCCGATGAGCGTCGATCGCATGTCGCGCAGGCGCGAATTGCCGTTTTTAGCCGCGGTTACGCTGCTGACTGCGGTTCTGATGGTCGACGGCGCGCTTTCGCGAATCGACGGGGTCATCCTGGCCAGCGGGCTCGTGCTATTTCTCGGATTCATGATCGTGCGCGGTCGCAACAGCGTCGCGTCTGATCCTTCGACCCAGGCGCTGATCAACGAAATTTCAGCCGACATGCCGGTCCGAACCGCCGCGGTCTGGACCCTGATCGGGCTGGTCGCGCTGCCGGTCAGCGCCCAGATTCTGGTGACCGGTGCGGTCGGCCTGGCCAACCAGATGGGCGTATCCGAGGCCGTCATCGGGCTGACCGTAGTCGCGCTTGGCACCAGCTTGCCTGAATTGGCCGCAGCGATCGCCAGCGCGGTGCGCAAGGAAGATGACCTGTGCATCGGCAATATCCTCGGCTCTAACCTGTTTAACCTTCTCGGTGTGCTCGGCCTGGCCGCGCTGATCCATCCAATGGCGATCGACCCCATCCTGATCTGGCGTGACCTTCCGGTCGTGGCGCTGACCTTTCTGATGCTCGCGGCCATGGCGATTTTTGCCGGACGCGTCGGACGAATCGGGGCTGCAACACTGCTGACAACCTACATTGTCTACCAGGCTGCGGTCGTGAGTTACGCACTTTGAGCACCGAATCAAGGCCAGTACGAGCCCGGCATCGGATCGCGCTGCGGGATACACTGCCCGGATGATCCGATCTGCCACCGACCCGCAAAAGCTGCTGGCGCGCGCGCGCGAGGTGCTCGAAACTGAATCCCGCGCGATTACCGGGCTGATCGCACGGCTCGACCAGTCTTTCATCCGCGCCTGCGAGATGATTCTGGCCTGCCAGGGCCATCTGATCGTGACCGGAATGGGCAAATCCGGGCACATCGGCCACAAGCTGGCGGCGACCCTGGCCTCGACCGGCACCCCGGCATTTTTCGTCCATTCGGCCGAAGCCAGCCACGGCGATGCCTTGGCGTCAGTCTGATCGCGATGACCGGCAATGCCGGCTCCAGCCTGGCCTGCCACGCCGATATCCACCTCGATACCAGCGTCGATCGCGAGGCCTGCCCGCTCGGTCTGGCACCGACCGCCTCGACCACCGCGCAGATGGCACTGGGCGACGCGCTGGCCATCACGCTGCTGGAGGCGCGCGGTTTTACGGCGGAGGATTTCGCCCGCTCGCATCCCGGCGGCGCGCTCGGCAAGCGCCTGCTGCTGCATATTGTCGACATCATGCACAGCGGCGACGATTTGCCATTGGTCGGTCCGAATCAAACCGTATCCGAGGCCATCGTGGTCATGACCAAAAGCCGTTTGGGACTGTGCGCGGTGGTCGACGGCGAGCGCAAAGCGCTGGGCATCCTGACCGACGGCGACCTGCGTCGCGGCCTCGACGGGATTGGCGACATCCGGACCGCTGCGGTCAGCGACCTGATGACCGCCAATCCGCAGACCATCTCAAGTGTCGAACTGGCCGCCAGCGCCGCGGAATTGATGCAGGCGCGGCGCATTCAGGGCTTGCTGGTGGTCGACCGCGACCAGCGCCTGGTCGGTGCCTTGAATTTTCAGGATCTGCTGCAGGCCGGCGTGGTATGAGCGCTCGCCGCTGGTCCGACCAAGCACTGTCAAAAGCCGCCGGAATTCGCCTGGTGGTGTTCGATATCGACGGCGTCATGACCGATGGGCGCCTGTATCGCAGCGATGACGGCCAGGAGATCAAGGCCTTTCATTCGCGCGATGGCCTTGGCCTGAAAGCCCTGATGCACAACGGCTTTACGGTCGCCGTGCTAACCGCGCGCCAGTCCAACCTGGTTCGGGTGCGGATGCGCGAGCTTGGCATCGAACGATTAATCCAGGGGCGCGAGGACAAGGGTCTGGCATTTTCCGAACTGCTGCGCCAGGCCGGCTTCGAGTCCGCTCAGGCGGCCTACATGGGCGACGACCTGGTCGACTGGCCGGCCATGCTTCAGGCCGGTCTTAAAATATGTCCGGCCGATGCCGACGGCTGGATACGCGAACGCGTCGACCATGTGACGCAGGCCGCCGCAGGCCGCGGCGCGGCGCGCGAAGCCTGCGAGCTGCTGCTCGACGCACACGGTCTGCTCGATCGCTGGCGCGCCTCATTTTGCTAAGCCGCGACCGCTATTGGCTGGCCGGAATCCTGACACTGCTGCTGCTGGTGGCCGGCAACTGGTGGCTTTCGCGCACGCCCGAGCGCGCGCCGGTCGAGCCGGTCGGCCCCGACCGCGACATCAACTATGCACTCCAAAGTTTCTCGGCCCGGATATTCGATACCGAAGGCCGGCTTGAGTTGAGCATTAGCGGCCCGCGCCTGGTTCACCACGCCGAATCGCGTCGCGCAGTCATCACCCGGCCACAATTTATGATCGATCCCGACGGCGCACGCTGGACCGGCAGTGCCGACTCGGGTGTCCTTCTGCGAGCCGACGACCAACTCCATCTGATCGGCTCGGTGAAGATTGAAAAGCCGCATCCCCGGGGACAAATCAGGATCGAATCGGATGAATTGCATTATGATCGTCAAACCGCCACGGTCCACTCGCCGGGGCCAGCCCGGTTGCAGCAGGATGGAACCGAGCTGGCCGGCGGTACTCTTAGACTCTGGATCGATGATGAACGAATGGAGCTTGAAAACAATGTCCGAGCGATTTATCGCGGCGCTGGCGGCGCTGCTGGTTCCGCTGCTGATCGTTTGTAGCACGGGCCACGCCCAGCAGGCCGAACAGCCAGACAACGAACAGGCCGTCGAACCGCCGATCATCATCGATGCCGAAAAAACCGATTATGACCTGCGCTCGGGTCTGACCCGTTTCGACGACGACGTCAATATCCAGCGTGGTGCGATGCATGTCAAGGCCGATCGCGGCACCGCAAGACAGGCCGACGGCCGGATTACGGTGGTCGAACTGCACGGCAGCCCGACGATCTGGACCGATGTGCTCGACGACGGCACACGGGTCGACGGCGAGGCCGAACGGATTCACTTCAACGTTGATGCCAACGTGATCACCCTGACCGGCAACGCCCGTATAAGCCATGCCCAGGGCGAAACCACCGCCGACGAACTGGTTTATAACTTGACCACCGAAAAAATGGAAGCACGCAGCCTCGG
>JAIVHD010000335.1 GCA_020201235.1 Lysobacteraceae bacterium | reverse complement strand
AGCCAGCCCTGGTCGGCGGCAAAGCGGAGCAGTGCTGCAACCCCGATGAAACTGACCAGCACGCCGATCTTGACCGGCAGGTTGCCGTCGAACAACCAGCCGCAGACTTTGGCGAGCAAAGCCGCGATGCCGTCGTCGAGCGCCGTGCTGGGCGGGGCCGGCGGCCTGGGCGGAATTTTTTCCTCGCGACCCGGCTCGGACTCGGCTGTTTGAGCGCGCGGCACGATCTTCTGCCGATCGGGCACCCGGGGTTCGATCCGCCTGGTATCGGACTCGCGGTCGGGATCGGGGTCGGGATGGGGATCGGGATCGGGTCCGGAATTGGCGTTGCCAAGGCCATCGCCGTCGTGTTCTCTCAAGGCCTGTTCGAGCCGGCGGATCCGCCGCGCCTGTTCAATCAACAAACCGCCGAACAACCCCGCAAGCCCACCGAGCAACAATGCCAGCGTGGTGCTCTGGCCCAACCATTGCGAAAGTGGGCTGGTCAGCACCATCCCCACCGCCAGCACGCTTCCGGCAATCGCCAGCAACCAGATCAAACCGGTCTCCAATCCGCTTGATTCCGGCTAGTCTACCCGCTCATTCCGCCGGACATAAAAAACCCTGCCGGGCCAGTGCCGGGCGGGGTGATCGGTCAAGAGTCGGCAAAAAATTGGAAGCGGCTTCAGGCGCTCCAGTCGAATCTGAAACCAATATCAACTCAGGCAGTAGGACGTATGATATATACTCCCATATTATTCAATACGGTTACCCATATGAAGACCACGGTTGAAATTCCGGATCCCGTGCTGGACGCAGCGAGAGCACTGGCGCGGCGCGAAGGCACGACCGTCAAGGCGTTGATCGAGCGCGGGCTGAGGCGGGAACTGGCGGTCGCGGAATCTCCGTTGCCATTCAAGTTGCGGCGCGCCAGTTTTCAGGGCAACGGCTTGCGCGCCGACCAGCCGGGTGTTGGCTGGGACCGGCTTCGTGAGCTTTCCTACGGAGACTGAGTCTTGGCTGGTTTTGATGATTGCCGTTGATACCAACATCCTCGTCTACGCCCACCGGGAAGACAGCCCGTTTCACACGATAGCCTGCAAGTGCATCGAGATGCTTGCAACCGGTCCCGGTGCGTGGGCGATTCCCTGGCCGTGTCTGCACGAATTTCAATCCGTCGTCACTCACCCGCGCGTATTCGATCCGCCCACCCCGCTTGCCGCGGCGCTGGGTCAAGTCGATGCGTGGATGGAATCACCGGGGCTGCAGCTGATTGGAGAAACGATGCATCACTGGCCGACCCTCGGACGTTTGATCCGGGATGCAAAAATTGTCGGGCCAAGGGTTCACGATGCAAGAATTGCCGCCATCTGCCTGCAACACGGCATCAATCAACTCTGGTCGGCCGACCGGGACTTTTCCGCCTTCCCGGCCTTGCGCGTGGTCAATCCGTGCGTGGAGTAATGTTGCTGCGCAGAAACGCGCTCGGCCAGCTCGGCCACGTGCGCATCTTCTTCGCCGATTTCGCGCAGCGCCTGGTCAAGTTGCAGCAGGTAATCGCGGTTGCTGCCGCTGGGCCCGTGGGCGCTCAGGATATGTTCGACGATTGCCTCCGGATCGGCCGGGCCGAGGAAGGCCGGGTTGTCGGTGCCGGCCACATAAAGCGTGCCGTTGACGGTGCCGGCGGCGTCGAGCAGCTCGATTTCCACCCGGTGGCGCTGGTAACCGTTCTTTTCGCGGTGGTCCAGGTGCTCGAACACGGCGTGGTCGACTTCATAGGCCATGCCACGGCAGACATTGCCCGGCGCGGGCAGCAGCGTCACCACCCGGCCCGGCGCCTCGGGCGTGCCGCGATGGTCGTGCGAGCCCTGCCAGAACCGCCGCTTCCAGCCGCTGATGCTCGCCACCTCGCGGCGGCGGTATGGAAAGTCGACCTTATAGATCAGCGAGCCGTAGCCGAACACCCAGTCGGTGGCGGGGGCATCGGCGGAAGTGTCGTGAGCGTTGGCCATGAACTTGAATGTGGTGCACGGGCATGCGATTGTCAACGGGAGCGAGGCCATGGTCGTCGAGCTCGATGCCGGGTTGGCGATTCAGGCGGCCGAGCTGGGCCTGCGGCACAAGCTGCCGCGGGCCGACAGCGTCATCTATGCCACAGCCAAGCGCGCCCGCGCCAAGGTCTGGACCCTGGGTGCCGATTTCGAGGGCCTTCCCGACGTACGTTACTGGCCAGGCGGTGGGTAGATTCGAGCGCCAGGTGGGTCATCCCTCGCGCAGCCGTTGTTGTGGAATCGGAATTTTTATGAGATTCATGCATGACCGACAAGGTTGACTGGCGTGCCGGGTGGAAGCTGATCGCCGCTTGGACTTTGGCCGGGGCCGGGTTTGACGCGTTGTTTGGCTACGGTGCCGCGGCACGGGTCAAGTGGTGGCTGGCATGAACGCCCGGATCGCGGTGCGCAAAATCAATTTTCTGCCCCGCTCGATCGGCAGGCCATGGTGCAGAGACATCTCGTCGGGCTGGCCGTCGGGCAGGGTGTTGTAGTGCAGCATCGCATCGTCCCGGGCATGGGCGACTTTCAGGTCCGCTTTCGGATAAAGCGTTTCGCCGCCGGATTCCGGTGCCTCAAGGCAGATCAGGAAAGTGACGATGCGCTGTCCTTTAATGCTGATCGGAGACTTCGCGCTCGTGGCAAGCTCCTGCTCATTAAAATAATCGACATGGGGCTGATATTCCTGACCGGGCGCGTAGCCGATGATCGAGCTGGGCTCGAAACCCCGCATGTCCAGGCCGGTCGTCTGCGCAATGCGGTATTCGATGGCGCGCACCATGACATCGGCGGTCAACGCGCTGAAGTACATGCCGGTGCCGTTGAAGAAAACGTTTTCCGTACTGTTCGCCGCGCCGCCCGTGTAGTGTTCAGGTGGTACCAGCGCGCCGGAAACCATGGATATGATCTGGGTGCGTTCCTCGCGCGTAATAAAATCGCGGATCCGCGCCACGCGCGGCTGCGAATCAATCCACTGCATTGGTTTGGGCCGAGCCCGATACGGCGTATCCGATTTCCCGGTCGCAACAAGGCGCCCGCCCTGGAAGCTCAGGGCAGGATGTCCGAGATCGGCGAAATGGCGCTCGATCTGATCGAGAATGTCAAGCCTGGAGTGCGCAATTGAATTGCCGGGAGAGACTTGCTGATCCCGCAGCGGCTGGACTTCGGAATCAACGCGTTGAAGCACCGAAAACCACTTGCTTGCAGCTTGGCTCATGGCTCCCGACGGTTGCAGCGTGTCGGCTGCTGCGCGCGCATCGGCCACGCCACATCGGTCTGCCCAGAAAAGCAGTGCGTGGCCAAATGCCCGATCGGTATCCACCCCGGCGCCGTGGGCAAATCGAAGACCCAGCGAATAGAACGCCGGGCCATAGCCGAGCGCCCGATCGGGGCTGTCTGGGAGAAAAAGATGCTGCAGATAAAAACATCCGAGAATCCATTGTGCCGCGCCGGCCAGCGTGCCCCGGGCGGCCTCGCGCAACATGGTCAATGCGCGTTGGCAGACCTCACTGCCCACCGGTGCCCTCGCGAGGACCTGCGCGGCCAGCCCGATCCGTGTCTGGTCGTCGCAGTTGGCCGCTGCCCGCTCGAGCTGATCGACTGTGATCTTCTGATTGGCCGTGCCCTGAGGCATGCTCTACTGACTCCCGAATGAGGTGGTTGGTGCTCGCAATCCGGCCAGATCAAAAGCGAGTCCGCCGGTTGAAAGCGGGTGCCAAGAGTCTGTCGGATTTAACGCTAATCTACTGTGGAAAAACCGGATTGGGCCGGACTTCCCGTCATTTTTTTAAATCGCCTCGCTAGCATAGCGCGCCTGACACAAAGTTTGAACCGGGTGGCGTACCGGGCGGGTCGAACGCCGCCAATCCCGGCCTCGAAATCTCGATTGGCTTTGACCGTATACCGTGTTCACGGAAACTCTGATCGTCAGTCTTTTTTTTGCGGCGGCAGCGGGATGAATGCGGACGTCGTGCGCTGGTAATGGCGATAGGCCTCTCCGCGTGATTTCAACGATTGCTTTTCGGTGTACGGGATGCCACTGACCCGGTACAGGAACAGCAGCATCACGACCGGGCCGAGCCAGGTGATCCACTGCTGCGGTGCGCCAGCGGCGAGCAGCGGATAGGCAAACCAGTGCAGCCATTCGAAGAAATAGTTCGGGTGCCTGGAATAGCGCCACAGGCCGATGTTGCAGACCGTGCCGCGACTGGCCGGATTGGCCCGAAAGCGCGCCAACTGCTGGTCGGCCAGCGATTCGCCCAGCAGTGAAATCAGCCAGATTGCGACGCCGGCGATGACCCAGCCGCTGAGCGCGCTGGACGGGTCGTTGGCCACGGCCCAGGCCGGCAGCGAAAACAGCCAGGCAACCAGCGCCTGGACCAGAAAGAACCAGAACAGCCAAAAATTGGTCTTGTCGCTCCAGTGTTCGCGCATCGACCGGTAGCGTCCGTCCTCGTGATCGTGCCCGCTCAGCCGCACCCATAGGTGGCGTGCCAGCCGCAACGACCAGGTTCCAGTGACCAGCACGACCAGAATGCGCTTTTCGACGCTGCCGTCGCCAGTCAGCGCGTACAGCAGCGCCAGCAGGCCGATCAGCGCTGACCATGCGAAATCGACCCAGTCGGCACGCTTTGATTGGCGCTGCCAGAACCAGATAGCAATCATGACCGCGACGCACAGCGCCAGAGCAGGCAACAACATCGGAATCAATCCTCCTCGCCGGTCACGGCTTCGCCGCTTTCGGCTCGTAAAGTCCAGCTTTCGGCCGAGGCGTCGTTCCAGCCGCGGCCAAGGTGGTTGTTCGACAGGTCGTGTTTGAGCAAGTCGCCGGCAGCCAGGAATTCATAGATTTCGTCCAGGTTGCGTACGTGCAGGTCATCGATGCGCCGGTAGACGTGATGGGGCCGCACCTCGGCCGGGCTTTTCAGCCCCATGGCCGACAGCATTTCGAGCAATGCGTGAATCGATGCGCGGTGGTAGTGATAGACGCGCTCGGTCTTGCTCGGCACGTGCAGGCCTTTGACCAGCGCCGGATTCTGTGTGGTGATGCCGGTCGGACACAGGTTGGTATTGCAACGCAGCGCCTGGATGCAGCCCAGCGCAAACATCATCGCGCGCGCACTGTTGCAGATATCAGCGCCTAGCGCCATGGCCCGGATCATATGGAAGGACGTAAACACCTTGCCGCTGTAGATAATCC
>JAIVHD010000110.1 GCA_020201235.1 Lysobacteraceae bacterium | reverse complement strand
CCGGGGCGTTCGAATAGCGCGATGTCGGAGCGCGCTACGCGCGAATGGCGAACATCGCCGACGATCGCGATGCGCAGGCGATGCCAGTCGACGCCGGCCTGTTCGAGGGTTGCCGCATCCAGCGCGAGCGGATTTCAGCCGATTTTCGTCAGCCCGATGCGTATCATCAGAACTGGGGTGTGACCGGCGAACGCCTGGCCCGGCTGGCACCGCGGGCGCATGTCATGCACCCCGGGCCGGTTAACCGCAACATCGAGATTGCCGATGCCGTGGTCGACGGCCGTCAGTCGCTGGTTCTGAATCAGGTACGCAACGGCGTACACGCCCGTACCGCGCTGTTCGAACGTCTGTTGGGCGGTCAGCGGCGCGACTGGCAGACCCGTCCCCGTGCCAGAAGCCAAAGGAGCACCGAATGATCGAAGTGACCGTCAATGGCCGGCGCGAGCCGTTTCCGGCCAGCCTGTCAGTCGCCGAACTGCTGCAACGGATGAACTTGACCGAACGGCGCGTCGCCGTCGAAGTCAATGGCGCGATCGTGCCCAAAAGCCAGCACCCGGCACACCGCATCGACGGCGGCGATCAAGTCGAGATCGTACAAGCCATCGGCGGCGGATAGTCGTCGCGCCCAGTCCGCCGACTCAAGCAGCCTTCGGCCATCAAGCGCGGGATCATCGCAGCCGCTTGAAAACCGACCGCAAGCCCGATCGATTCGAACCACCGCCCGACGCATTCCAGGAACCCGAATGAACCCAAAACGCCCGAAAACCCGAACCGACCGCCCGCTTGTCATTGCCGGCAAGACCTATCGATCGCGGCTGCTGACCGGTACCGGCAAGTACCGCGACCTCGACCAGACGCGCGCTGCGACCGAAGCCGCCGGGGCCGAAATCGTGACGGTCGCGATTCGCCGCAGCAATCTCGGCCAGAACCCGGACGAGCCCAATCTGCTCGACGTGCTGCCGCCCGAGCGCTACACCATCCTGCCCAATACCGCCGGATGCTTCAGCGCCGCCGAGGCGGTGCGCACCTGCCGCATGGCGCGCGAACTGCTCGACGGCCACAAGCTGGTCAAGCTCGAAGTTCTGGGTGATGAAAAGACCCTGTTTCCAGATGTCAGCGAGACCCTCAAGGCGGCCGAAACGCTGATCGCCGAAGGCTTCGACGTCATGGTCTACACCAACGACGACCCGATCCTGGCGCGCCGTTTCGGTGAGATGGGCTGTTGCGCGGTGATGCCGCTGGCAGCCCCGATCGGTTCCGGGCTGGGCATCCAGAACCGCTGGAACATTCTCAGCATCGTCGAAGAGGCCAGCGTTCCGATCCTGGTCGATGCCGGCGTCGGCACCGCCTCGGATGCGGCGATCGCGATGGAGCTCGGCTGTGATGGCGTGCTGATGAACACGGCCATCGCCGGTGCCGGCGACCCGGTCGGGATGGCGCGCGCGATGCGCCTGGCGGTCGAGGCCGGGCGGCTGGCCTGGCTGGCCGGGCGCATCCCGCGCAAGCGCTATGCCTCTGCCTCGTCGCCGATCGAAGGCAGCTTTTTTTGATGGACCCGACCCCGGACGACCACCGGCGCCGGATTCGCAGCTTCGTGCGTCGGCCGGGGCGGATGACCAGCGCCCAACAACGCGCGCTCGACGAACTGCTGCCACGCTACCGGATCGATGAATCGCAGACCGACCTTCGGCAGGCATTCGACCGCGCAGCACCGCTGGTCATCGAAATCGGCTTCGGCAACGGCGACGCACTGGCCTGGATGGCCGAACGCGAAAGCGAGCGCAATTTCATCGGCATCGAGGTCCACGAACCGGGCGTGGGCCGACTGCTGCGACGGCTGGCCGACCTGCAACTGGATAACGTGCGCGTGGCCATGCGCGACGCGGTCGAGGTGCTGCGCGCGCAGATCGTCAAGGCCAGCGTGGCAGAAGTCCGGATTTACTTTCCCGACCCGTGGCCGAAAAAGCGCCACCACAAGCGCCGTCTCATCCAGCCGGGTTTCATCGATCGGGTCAGCCAGGTGTTACAGCCCGGCGGCCTGCTGCACCTGGCCACAGACTGGGCCCCGTATGCTGAGTGGATGCACGAGGTCCTCGACGGCCGCGACGATCTGGAAAATCTCGGCTCGCCCGACCTGCCCCGTCCGGAATGGCGGCCGCACACCCACTTCGAACAGCGCGGCCTTGGCAAGGGCCATGCCATTTTCGACCTGGTGTACCGGCGACGACCATGATCCCGGTTTGATCAAGCCGGGCCGGATGGCGTACGGTCGAGACAAACCACACTCAAGCACTTGACGTGGACGCACGGCATGGGGTATAAATGATGATGTGCACATAATTTTAACAAACAGCACGGATCAAACTAGATTATCCGGTTTGGGGCAAAGCGGTCTTCGGGCCGCTTTTTTAATGCCCTGATCGCGTCTGATTCACCACCCTGGCGTCGCGAGGGATCACCAGGCCCTGCAGTAGACAGCGTGGTGAATCAGGTGGGCTAATAAACCTCCAGGTCATCCGGATTACTCCCGGCCTGCGCCCTGGTTGACGCCGGCCACATTCGACCCCATACTGATCAAATAGGGCAGCATCGCTGGAGAACACCATGGTCGACCAACAAATGATGCAATTTACCGCCTCGGCAGCGCGCAAAGTACGTGAACTCACCCTGGCCGATGGCAATCCAGAACTGAAACTGCGGGTTTACATCACCGGCGGAGGCTGTTCGGGCTTTCAGTACGGCTTCACGTTTGACGAAAAAGCCGATGACGACGATATCCGGGTGGACCGCGATGGGGTCGAGCTGCTGGTTGACCCGCTCAGCTTCCAATACCTCGAAGGTGCCGAAGTCGACTATAGCGAAAGTCTGCAGGGAGCCCGCTTCGTCATTCGCAACCCCAATGCAACCACGACTTGCGGCTGCGGCTCGTCTTTCGGGGTCTGAGCGGGCTGCGGCTTGATCGTCTAATCGGGACGATCGCGGAGCACACCGGGCGCTTACCCCGCCGTATTCAATTCCCCACCGATTGTGGCCCCCGACATGCCCGGCATCTGCGGGGTTTCGCTCGGTCACGCATCCCCCACCCCGCCGTTACCCAACAGCCGTGCGAGCGCGCTTTAGGTGCGCATGGTCGCGAAACGCCACGGCACCTGGTGGCACCACGCAACGCTGGGGTGGTGAATAAGGTGGCCTTAAGCAATCCGCTCCAGGTGGTTCAAGTACCAACCCCAACCAATGGCACATGCGGTTCCTGACTGGACTGGCATACGATCTCAATGGGGCATCTACCAGATTCTTGCAGGTTTGCCGCGTCGCGTCACCTTTGCACACAACAGCATCGCATCGGCGACGACCGACCGGCTGATCAAATACAAAGCACCATTGGGAGAGGGTATTCATGAACAACACGTATGGAATTGGAAACGCACTGGTTGATATCATCGCCGCGCCCTCCAAGGCGCTTGATGAAGTACGGATCTACCTACTACAGGCGGCGTATCTGCACGTGGTCAATAAAGTGACGGGCAACCCGGAGCTGCGTTTTGGCCACTGGTTTGCGCTGTCGGCCTGGTCGGGCTTTCCGATGGTGTTCCAGGCACTTTCGCTGTTTGTGCTGATCGCCATGACCGCCAACCGGCAACTGGGCCAGCACGAACTCTCACCGCTCAGCCTGCAGACGCTGTTGATCCGCGCCGACGCGGGCTCGCCCTGGGCAACCTGGGGGAGCTCAATCACCCTGATCACCTTCTGGACCATCGGCCTGCTGGCACTGGGCATCATGCGCTGGACCGGGGCCTCCTTGGTCAAGGCGGTCGTGATCGCGGCCGTGCCGTCGGTGCTGATTTTCGGCGTCTGGGCGCTGGTGATTGCCTGAGGTTTTGCCTGAGATGCGTAAACTGATCGTATTCGGCGTCATCGGCGCGGCCCTGATGCTGCTGGTGATGGCCTCCCGCCTCATTGGCGGGGATCATGCCAAGGCCGTGGAAGTCACCCCGGCTCAAAGCCAGATCGTGCGCAGCGCGGTACTCGCCTCGGGCCAGCTGATTTACCGCGATCAGGTGCAGTTGCGCTCGGAGCTGATTGGCCGTGCGGCGAGGGTTCCGTTTGACGAGGGCGACCGGGTAGCCGCCGGCGATGTGATCGTGGGTCTTGAGCCCGACCAGTTCCGCGCTCAGCTCGACCAGCGGAAGGCGGATGTGCGCCTGCAGCAGATCGCGATCGACCGCCAACGGCTGCTGGTCGAGAATCTGGAGCGTCAGGTCGCGCGCACCCGGGAGCTGTTCGACCGCCAACTGGTGGATGCCAATTCCCAGGAAAATGCAGAGAATGATCTGCAGATGGCCCGCCTGGACCTGCGCTCCCGGGAGGAGGCGCTAACCCAGGCGCGCGCGGCGCTGGCGCAGTCGCGTGACAACCTCGACCGCACCGAAATCCGCTCGCCGATCGACGGCATCGTCATCCAGCTCGACGTCAAACCCGGGGAATCGGTGATCGCCGGCACCACCA
>JAIVHD010000334.1 GCA_020201235.1 Lysobacteraceae bacterium | reverse complement strand
AAGTATGACCCGGCACCGCGCCATTCTGCCAAAATACCCGGATGGCAAAGGCAAAAACAATGTACGTCTGCGGCGAATGCGGCGCAAGTCAGCCGAAATGGTCGGGCCAGTGTCCTGATTGTGGGGTCTGGAATTCGCTGGAAGAGGCACGTTCTGAAACCGCCGCGGCTGGCTCCGGGCCGCGCGGAGGCGGCTGGACCGGTCAGGCTTCGGGTCGAGTGGTTAGTCTGGGTGCCGTGCGCGCGGCAGATACGCCGCGTTTCGGTTCCGGGCTGAGCGAGCTCGATCGGGTGTTGGGCGGTGGCCTGGTGCCCGGCTCGGTCGTCTTGATTGGCGGTGACCCGGGCATCGGCAAGTCGACCCTGCTGCTGCAATCGCAGGCCGCGATCGCGGCCGAGCGCAAGGCCTTGTACGTAACTGGAGAAGAGTCCGCCGCCCAGGTGGCGATGCGTGCGCGCAGGCTGGGACTCGATCCCGGCGTGCTCGATTGCCTGACCGAAACGCGGCTCGAGACGGTGCTGGCGACGGCCGCCGCGAACAAGCCTGATTTCATGGTCATCGATTCGATCCAGACCGTGTGGAGCGATGCCCTTCAGTCGGCGCCGGGTGCGGTCGCTCAGGTTCGCGAGTGTGCCTCGCGATTGGTCCAGTATGCCAAGCAGACCGGCTGCGCCGTGGTGCTGGTCGGCCATGTCACTAAGGAAGGAGCGCTGGCCGGTCCGCGCGTGCTTGAGCATATGGTCGACGCCGTGCTGTATTTCGAATCCGACTCCGGCAGCCGGTTTCGGTTGATCCGGTCGGTCAAGAACCGCTTTGGTGCGGCCAATGAGTTGGGCGTCTTTGCCATGACCGATACCGGCCTGCGGCCGGTCTCGAACCCGTCTGCAATTTTCTTGTCCAGCGACGAAGAGCCTTCGGCGGGCTCCTGCGTGCTGGTTACCCGCGAGGGTACACGACCGATGCTGGTCGAAGTCCAGGCATTGGTCGCACCCAGCAGCTTGTCGCAGCCCCGGCGTGTGGTGGTTGGAATCGACCCGGGCCGGGTCGCGATGTTGCTGGCGGTTATGAACCGGCACTGCGGCATCCAGGTCAATGACCAGGATGTATTTATCAATGTCACCGGTGGAATCCGGGTCAGCGAGACCGCATCCGATCTGGCCGTCGCTCTGGCGATTCAGTCCTCGTTGCGGGAAGTGCCTTTGCCCAGGGATCTGGTCGCTTTCGGCGAGGTTGGTCTTTCGGGCGAACTGCGGCCGGTCTTTAACGGCGAGGAACGGCTCCGCGAAGCCGCCGGCCAGGGTTTTAAAACAGCTTTGGTAGCGCATGCGAATGTCAAAGGACTCAAGACCCGGCTGATGATCCACGGCTGCCGAAGACTGGACGATGCACTGGCTGTAGCGCGAGAATGAACGGAATGTTCTATCCAAAAAGCCCGTGCACAAACCATCCGCTGCCCGGTTTGTATTCATGAAAGATCCAGAGCTTGTTGCCATGGCGGTCGTGGGCAATCCAGTAATCGCGACGGGTGTCCTGGCCATCCCACCAGCCGGCTTCGATACGCTCGGGACCATCCATCAGGGTTAGGCTTTTAATCTGGCATGGCTTTGGATGGGGCAGTAGCCAGTTGGGCCGCAGCGGGGTTTCGCAGACTGCGGTTGTTGTTCCCGGCGGGCTCCATTTCCAGGACTTTTCGGGTCGATGGTCGGAGCAGGCGGCAATGCCGCAAAGACCCTCCTCGCCGACACGCGCCTTGAGCCGGTCAAGCAAAGCGGGCCAGGCATCGTTGACATTGGTTCCAGTCCACAAGTCCGCTTGTGGGGGTGGTTGTTCGGCCGTGCTTTCGGCGCGAACGACCAGTGATTCGATGGCGGATTGAAGGCGCACCGGTTCGAGCTTCAAGCGCAGGATTTCCAGCAGGCGCTGGCGATGAAATCCGGCTTGTCCGAGTCCGGTGCGCAGTTCGACGACCGGGCCTTGGTCTTCCGGATGCATTTCGACTTCGATGCGAGTCAACGAGCGATCGCGCACTTGCAGCCAGTGATGCAATTGCTCCAGCACCCTGTTGAGCATGAACAGCAAGGCTTCGCTACGGATGGTCGGTACCGGTAATTCGAGCCTCTGGTGAAACTGCTCGGCGGGCTGCCAATAGACCAGCGGCGTTTGCTGATGTCCGGTAATTTCATCCAGGTAGCGGGTCAGTGCCTGGCCCAGGCGACGATCGCGCTCGAAGCGGGGCAGGGCCTGCACGTCGCGCAAGTGCTTCAATCCCAGGCTGTCGAGCTTGCGCAGTTCGCCGGGAGCCAGCGCCAGATGCGCCAAGGGCCATTCGGACAGCAGTTTCCGCAAGGCTGGAAGTTTGGCCTGGTGTCGCTTCCGGCGTGCCAGCAGGCAGGCCGCCGCCGGCACCGGGGCACTGCCCAGGCGCGTGATCAGGCCCATCTGGGCCAGGTCATCGGCGAGCGCACCCAGCAGTGTGTCGAGACGACCGTGCAGACGCCGACTGCCGCCGGTTTCCAATACAACGCCGTCACCGGTAATGGCAACCTGATGACTGTATTGATAGGCTCGAAGGGCGATTTCCTCGAGCAGCCGCTGCTCGGCCTTGCGGGCGCGCGGCAAGCTGTGGAGCCCGGGCGCGATGGCCAGCGCATCGGCCAGTACCTGCCCGGCATGAACGCCGAGCCGGTGCGCTGCCCGGTTGACTTCGATCACCCGGGTACGCCCGCCGACGGTGTCGTGTACCGCAAGCGCATCTTCGAGGTCGAAGTCTTCGGGCAACAGCCTGAGCAAGGCCTGCATGGCCGTTTGCGGGCAGACGATACCGGTCCAGAGTGCCTCGTGCGGCATGTCAGGAGCGCGCGCGGGTAGTCAATGAAACCACGTTGCTGGCATTGAGCCGGATCGTATCCGGCGACTTGCCACGCTGGCCGCGCAGCACATCGAGGGCTCCACCGGTCCGAATTGCCAGCCGCAGCGCCGCCAGCGAAGCCGGTGGCTTGCAGCCCGGCGCATAGCAAAGAAAAACCGGTGCCTGGCCGTTTTCGGCGGCAAGCTGCAGGCGCCGCACCGAGCGTTCGCGCACATCGGCCGATGCCGGCCATGCCACGATCGCGCCGCACAAACCGCTTTTCAGACATTGTTCAGCCGCCCAGAACGTGTATTGTTGTTCGCGTACGATCAGCAGCCTGGTCAGATCCAGCTTGTGTCGCACCAGACTTTGCGGACAGGGAATCAACGGAGGTGCCAGAAACAGCACGGGCAGGCCCTGCCGGGTCTGCTCGGCAAGGCAGGGCAGCAGCAACTCCATTTCGCCGACTCCAACGCGCTCCGGCAGCAGCTCGATTAGTTTGCCGCGCGGCCAGCCGCCCCCCGGTAATTGCTGGTCCAGCGCCGCGCGCCCGGTGCTGATCGAAGGCACCGGCGGTCGCTGCCTGCCGCGCCACAGGTCGCCGCGTGCCGAAAGCAGTTGCTCGAGCGTATTCGAAGACGGCATTGGCAAATTCTCCATGGGCACAGAATACTATATAAAGATACAGTTTCTCAGAACTTGATAAGCCCTGCCTCGTGGATCGTTGGTTCTGAGCCCGACTTCTTTACCACCCTTCCTGCTGCGGTGCCGTCAGGCCTGCGTCTGCGGTGTTTTGCTCGATCGCCCATCCTCACCGTACAGACAAGTACGCCTGTGGTGCGCTTGGTCGCGAAACGCCGCAGCCACCAGGCCTGACGACCCCTCGCGACGGAAGGGTGGCGAATAAGGCGGGCTGAGATGGATACTGGCAACGCGGCGGCCGGTGCAGTCGGGTCGTTTACTCGCTGGAATCGGTCGATTCGACCTGGATCATGTCGCGATTCTTGTCGACCGTCACCATGCCGATGCCGCGCACGTTGATCAGTTCGTCGAGGTGTGTGAACGGGCCATTGGTCTCACGGTATTCAACGATGGCGCGCGCCTTCGACTCACCCACGCCGTTCAGCGCTTCGGCCAGTTGTTCGACGCTGGCGGTGTTGATATCGACCGGCTGCTGAGCCAGAACTGCGTTGCTGATGCCCAGGGCCAGAACCATTGCCAAAAGAATGTGCTTGATCATGATGTATCTCCTTAGAAGGTTTGTTGATTAAAGTTTCGTGTTTCGTATCGGTCGTTGTGTTTGCGTTGACCGTGAGCACAGATTAGACGGCGATGGCAATCCTGAACATCGGCGGATCGCCCGCCAAAGGGTCGGCAAAGCGCGCTTGAAATGGCAGGAAAAATGACTCGACGCGTAGGTAAAAGGCTGACCCGATGTCGGGAGATTTCCGACTCGGAATTGCAAGCGATTGAAGATATTAGTGAATTTAACCTGAATAAGGCGGGATCAGAAGCTTCGGTTGAAATTTCCGAGTGTCCGAACCGGAGTCGCATTGCCACGATCAGTTCGAAAAAGAGGAAGGTGGCCCCCGACCGCCCGATCCCGTCACCCACGCCTCCGCTGCCGCTGCTCCCTTCCGGGCCTGACGGGGTTCGCGGATTAGTGGTGCGGGGAGACCGACGAGGACCACCAGTGCGTATTGTCGCAAAAAATCGTTGGCGGGGGTGAGTCAATTGCTGGCCAACTTTGCGTCTGCATCAGTATAATTGACCGTTCGCTGCTGCCGATTATGAGACAGCAGCCAATCCGGAGAGGTGGCCGAGTGGCTGAAGGCGCTCCCCTGCTAAGGGAGTATGGGGTCAAAAGCCCCATCGAGGGTTCGAATCCCTCCCTCTCCGCCAGATACCCAGAGACCCCGCGAAAGCGGGGTTTTTGGTATGCGGCGTTCCGGAGCGCGCTTGGTGTAGACTTGAGCGGCGGGTTGTTACGGTCGTTTGTGCTCTCCACCGATTTAAGGATCTTATATTGAGTTATCAGGTACTTGCTAGAAAATGGCGGCCGCGTGATTTCGCCGGCCTGGTGGGCCAGGAGCATGTCGTGCGGGCGCTTTCCAATGGCTTGAATGAGGGCCGCGTGCACCATGCCTTTTTATTTACGGGCACGCGCGGGGTCGGCAAGACCACGATCGCGCGCATTCTGGCCAAATCACTGAATTGTCTCGAAGGCGTATCGGCCGTACCCTGCGGCAAATGCCAGCATTGCGTGGCCATCGACGAAGGACGGTTCGTCGATCTGCTCGAAATCGACGCCGCCTCGCGAACCAAGGTCGATGATACGCGCGAGATTCTCGACAACGTCCAGTACGCGCCTGCTCGCGGACGCTACAAGGTCTATCTGATCGACGAAGTCCACATGCTCTCGACGCACAGTTTCAATGCCTTGCTGAAAACCCTTGAAGAGCCGCCTGATCACGTCAAGTTCGTCCTCGCGACTACTGACCCGCAGAAGATCCCGGTCACGATCCTGTCACGCTGTATGCAGTTCAACCTGCGTCATTTGAGCGTCGACCAGATCGGTGGACAGTTGCACTACATCCTGGACCAGGAACAGATTCGATCCGAACCGGCCGCAGTTGCGTTGCTGGCGCGTGCCGCCGACGGCAGCATGCGAGACGGTCTGAGCCTGCTTGACCAGGCCCTCGCGGCCGCTGCCGGCGTGCTTGAAACCAGCGCAGTCGAGGACATGCTGGGTACCGTTGAGCAGCGCCACCTGGCGAGCATTGTCGAGGCTCTGATCGCCGGCGATGCCGGTGCCGCGCTGGCCGCAGTCGGCGAAGTCTTCAGCCTCGGGCGTCAATTGCCGCGATTGCTGGCCGACCTGGCCGAACTGCTGCACCGTGTCGCGCTGATTCAGCAACTCAGCGACTATCGCGATGACAGCCGCACCGACTGGGACCAACTGGTCGACTTCGCCGCGCGCCTCGATCCGGAAGACGTGCAGCTCTATTATCAAATTGTCATCACCGGAAGCCGCGATCTGAAGTTCGCGCCGTCGCAGCGAACCGGTTGCGAAATGACCTTGCTGCGGATGTTTGCGTTCCGGCCCGCCGGACCCGCACAGCCCGCTGGGCCTGGCGTGCGCTCCGCGCCGGCCGCCTCGAGACCGGCCGCCCCGGCAGTGCGCGAAGCTGCAACGCCTACAGTGTCCGCAACGACACCCGCGGGCACATCGTCGGCATCGTTAAAGGCGGCTGCGACGATTGGCCCAGAGCCGGCTGTCGCAAAGCCGCCTTCGGCCGGTTTGTCGCCCGTAGCATCAACTGACCTGACCGCCGATGTCGCAGCTGACGAAACGGCCGAGCTCAGCGCCGAAGGCTGGCCACGATTGATCGAACGGCTCGCGCTCAATGGCCCGGTCAGGGCGGTCGCTGGAATGCTGGCGGTGAATGCGGTCGATGAGCATCGGGTTGAATTCGCGCTCGATCATGCCGATCTTGCAATGATGACCGCACGCTTCAAGGCAAGCCTGACACACGCACTCAACGAGTTTTGGGGCGTCGAGCGGCGCATCGAGTTCAAGACCGTTGATGGCGGCGATCTGGTCACCCCGGCCAGTCTGGCCCAGACCCGCAGCGTGCAGGACCAGTCTGATGCCGAGGCGGCCATCGCCAACGATCCGGTGGTTCAGAAAATGCAGCAAACCCTCGATGCCGAAATCGTGCCTGGCTCGGTTCGGCCAACCAATGCTACGGAGTGAGCAATGAAAGGCAATATCGCCCAGCTGATGCAGCAAGCGCAGAAAATGCAGGAAAATCTCAAGCAGGCCCAACAGGAACTGGCGCAGCTCGAGATCACCGGCCAGTCCGGTGGCGGCATGGTTAAGATAACCATGAACGGACGCCACGAGATCAGCAAGGTTGTGATCGACCCGTCGGTCGGCGATGACCTGGAAATGCTTGAGGACCTAATCGCTGCGGCTTGCAACGATGCCGTGAACCGGATTCAGGAAGTTAGTCAGGAGAAGATGTCGGGCCTGACCGGCGGCATGCCCATGCCGCCCGGCTTTACGCTGCCCTGATCGCAGTTTTGCGCGATGTCCGACCCGCTGATCGAGGACTTATTGAAGGCGCTGCGTTGTCTGCCCGGTGTGGGCTCTCGCACGGCGCAGCGAATGGCGCTGCATCTTCTTGAACGCGACCGGCACGGCGGCGAGCGGTTGTCCGGCGTGCTAGAACGGGCGATGCGCGAAATCCGCCGTTGCCGGCGTTGCCGAAATTTCACTTCGGTTGAATTATGCGGTATCTGCACGAGTTCAAAACGATCGGACGCGGTGCTGTGTGTCGTCGAAACTCCCGGCGATGTGCTTGCAATTGAGCAGGCCACCGGATTTGATGGTCGTTATTTTGTATTGCTTGGGCGCCTGTCGCCGCTCGACGGTATCGGTCCGGAAGATCTCGGTCTGGATGAGCTCGAGCAGCGCTTTTCGAGCGAGCCCATTGAGGAAGTCATCGTCGCGACCAATTCCACCGTCGAGGGCGAGGCGACCGCGCATTACATCGCCACGCTGGCGTCCAGGCACCGCATCCGGCTATCGAGGCTGGCCCAGGGC
>JAIVHD010000109.1 GCA_020201235.1 Lysobacteraceae bacterium | reverse complement strand
GAGCGGCGATCCACTCGGCCGCCGTGGTCCGGGCTCCAGAATTGCGCAGCAAACCCAGTGGTGGGCAGTGCTGAACGAATTCGACGCCCGGGAAATGCTCCCGCAGATAGGCAAGCTGCCGGTCAAGACCCCCCAGGATAGCAATCCGGTCGCCCGGTCGAATGACGTGCTTGAACAGCATCTCCGTCAGGTCGCTCCCCGCTGTTACCGGCAGGTCAATCCCCCGCCACCTGGCAAGATGGCTCAAGACTTGGCTGTCGCAGACGCAAATGTCCGCGCCCTGATAGGCTTGCCGCAGTCCGGGGACCTGCTGTGCCAATTTGCGCAGGCGCACCAAGTGGTCGACGTTTGGAGTGACCAGATAGGCATAGGGGCTCGCCATGCCGGTCGCTGCCATCCGCGAGAGCAGTTGCCCTGTGGTCAGCACGTCGAAATCGACATCGAGAAAGTTGGTTCGATTAGTAGGCATCGCGGTCGAAGAAAACGGCCCGGACAGTCAACAGCATGATCCAGAAATCGAGGGCGAGGGACCATCGGTCGATATACTCCTTGTCCAGCTCGACACGCCGGCGGGCACGCTCCACAGTCCGCAATTCGCCTCGCAACCCTTTCACCTGAGCCAAACCTGTCATTCCAGGCCTTACCCGATGTCGTCCGGCGTAGCCGCGGACCGCATCGTGATAATAGCGCTCGCCAATCTTCATCTCGAGCGGGTGCGGGCGCGGACCAACCAGCGACATCTCGCCCTTTAGGACATTGATCAACTGGGGAAGCTCGTCGATGCTGAACTTGCGCAGCACGCCACCAACGGCGGTGACCCTCGGATCGCCGCGAGTGGTGGTCTGGCGGGCATTGAGGTCGGTCTTGTCAGCATACATGGTCCGGAATTTGATGACATTGATCACTTCATTGTTGAAACCGACCCGAGGCTGAACGAAGAACAGGGGGCCGGGGCTGCCTAGCCGGATCGCCAGGGCCGTTATCGCCAAAATCGGCGAAAGCAGGATCAACGCGAGCCCACCCAACAGCAAATCCTCCCCCCGCTTCACAAACTGATTGATGTCACGGGCATGTGCTGGACACTGATCAGCACCTGATCGACTTCGCCGCGCCGGGCGAGCGCGATCAACTCATCCACCCCGCCGATAAGCGCCAGATTTCCCACCTTGGGGACGCTCGGGCGGTCGTCGGCGACGCCGATAAAATTGAGGTGCGGAAGGTCCAACGTGTCGAGTACGCGCATGATCAATGTGGTCGAACCGGGGTCGGCCCCATAGAAAGCGATTCGCTGCTCGATGAGGCCGCGCTTGGCGAGATGCCCGAGATACAATCTTACCAGAGGGCGCGACACCGCGATACACATGATGAATGCCACCAGGAACAACAGGCTGATCCCACGCGAGTAATCTTCGATTATGCCGAACTGCCAGACCAGGGCCGCGGCAATGAGCGTGCTGACGACACCATCGACGATCGCATCGCCGTCTTCTTGCAGAAGGTCGACCATGGTGCGGCGATAGGCTCGCTTGGACGACCGGATGAGCAAGTAGCTGGCGGACGCCGCCGTATAGGCAAAGAGGTGCACGGACAGCACTACCTGCTGGCTGCTGAGCAGGCTGTAAGCCGCGACCGCGAGCAGGCCGCTAAACAAGAGACAAAGCAGGTCGGCAGCCAGGAAGATCGGGCCAACGATATTCGATGTAAATCGAACCCGCTGCCCATTTGCCTGCCCTGCCGATGTTGAAGCAATTGACCGACCGGGCTCTTCCTCGGCGCGGACCGTTTCGTCTGAAGCGCGCATCAGACGACCTCTCGATTAAACACCACAGTCCGCTGTTGTTCGAACTCTTCCTCGACCCGGCGTGCGGCCTCGGCACCGGCATGAGTCAACATGTAAGAGCGCAAAGCCTTGTACACCTTTTCGTTGCCCGGTATTTCATGAAACGCGTCCCATAAGGTCCTTCCCAGGTGGCGCCGATCTCCGGCCGCGGCATAGGCCCGCGCCAGGAGCAGCCGATCCTGTGCCGAGGCAGGCGAAATGCTGATCAACCTTTGCGCATCGCGAATGGCGGCTTTGGAACGGTTTGTCGCCATGTATAACTCGGCTCGTCCTCGCAAGGCATAGACGTGATCAGGCTCGTAACCCAGCACCGCATCAAATAGTTGCTTTGCTTCCCCGGTCTGGCCACGCAAAGCCTGCGAACGCGCAAGAATCGCATTGGCGCTCATATTACCCCTTGTGACCGGGAGTTGCGGCGCAGGGCCGGCCAGGGCTGCCGCCAGATCAGGCGCGCCAGCCGCGTTGAAATACGTCGCGTAAGCAAGCCGTTGGTGAATTCCGGCAGCCGCCGCCCTAGAGCGCGCCTCGGCCAGCGCTTCGCGTCCAGGCCAATGTTCGGCCCACAGCGCCAAGACCCGATCGACGACATCTGTTGGTGCGTCCGGCGAAAGCAAGTCTGAAGACGCCGCACGAGCGGCGTCAGTACTGCCCGAGCGAAAAGCAGCCTCGATATACAAAAGCCGGACATCGGCATTTCTGGGACTGTTCCGCGACAATTGATCGGCGGTCCGGGCAACGCCGGCCCAATCGCCCTGGCGTTGATACAGTTTGATGAGAGCCTGGAGCGACATCAAATCGGCCGAGCGCACGCGCACTTGTTCGGTTAGCAGCGCGATGGCGTCATCGACCTTTCCCTCCGCATGCAGCACGCGCGCTTTGAGAAGTTTCGCTGTGGGTTCGTATGGATCGCTTGCCAGGATCAGCTCGGCCTGGCGGTGGGCCTCGTCAAAGTTGCCCCGGCGCAATGCGGTAAAGCCCGCAGTGAGCCGAATGACCGGGCTGGCGGGAGCAATCAGCTCCAATTGCCGGGCTTTATCCTCGGCAAAATCAAGATTGCCGCTCATCAGAGCAAGCTGGATCAAGGCTCCCAAAACCGACACATCGCTTTTATCGAGTTCGTAGGCCCGGGTGAACGCATTAACGGCGCCACCATATTGGCCAAGCTGCAACTGGACCCGACCGAGCGCCACCCAATAGGCAGCAACGCCATCGTCAATCGCCACGAGCTCGACCAGCGCATTGCGCGCGGCAACCAGGTCGCCAGCGGCCTCAGCGGATTGGTATTGGCTGAAAACCTCCTGCGCCCGCGACTCCGCCGAGCGGCATCCAGACAGCAGCAGGACTGTGGCAGCAATCCCACACAACGCGCTTCGAAAAAGGGTATTTCGTCTCTTCATAACTTCTGCATAATACTCTAGGGGTTATCGCTTTGTAACTGTTGCTTGTATGTTGCGAAGCGCAATGAGAGAGAGGTTCACGTGGCCAGGTTCTTGATCGCCATCATGGCTTGCATGGCTACTGTTTCGACCATGCCGGTCTCGGCATGGGCGCAAGCCACGTCCCAAACCGTCCCCGGCCCCCCCTATCGGATTAATCCCGGCGATGAGCTGGAGATTCTCGTCTGGGGCGATGAGCGTCTGCAGCGAACGGTAAGGGTCCTTCCCGACGGCACTTTCGCTTTCCCGCTGGTCGGCCAGGTGATGGCAGCGAACCGGCTTCTTCCTGATCTCGAGAAACTCATCACGGTCGGTCTTCAGCCCCAGTATCGGGGCGCCGTCCCGCAAGTGACGGTCTCGGTAAAAAATCCAGCCGGCTATCAATTTTCCGTGGTCGGCAAGGTCCGCTCGCCGGGAACCTATACGCCCGGCCGCTACGTCAACGCGCTCGAGGCGTTGAGCATTGCCGGTGGACCAACCGAGTTTGCGCAAATGGGCAATGTGAGCATCCTCCGCAAGTCTGGCGTGCAGCTTCACTCAATCCGGGTAAGCCTCAGTGATGCGCTGCGGGGCAATACCTCCCGCCTGACACAAGCCGATGTCCCGTTCATTCAGAGCGGCGATACACTGGTGGTACCATGATGAGGCTAAACCGCGCGCGCCTTGGAATGGCGACCTCGATGGGCGCTCTTTTGCTCGTCAGCACGCCTGCCGCTGCACAAGATACAGCCACTTTCGTCGATCTCACGGGCGAAGTCGGCTATGCCACGAACCCTTTCTTGCGGCTGGATGGTGACGGCAGCGGCTTCGGGCGCCTGTCCGCTTACGCCGCCCATACGCGCACGGGTGAGCGAAGCCTGACTTCATTTTCGGCCTACGTGGAGAACAGTACGTACCTTGAGGATTACGGTTCGAAACAGATTTTCGACCTCAACGCGCGGACGGAGCACCAGACAAGCGAAAAGGTTCGTATATTTGGCAGCGCCGGCTTCAGCGGGGATTTTTCCGGCCAGCTGTCCAATCGCTTTGTGACGGTGCCAACCGCGCCGGACGTTTCCGACCAACCGGGGCCTCTGCCGGTGCCTGATACGGTCGTGGATCCCGATCTGTTCGCATAGAGAGAGACTCGTCCACACAACCGCTCGAATTCCGTGGTCCGGCAAAGCGCCCCATCAAGAGAAAAATTGGTCGACCGATCGTTAAACCCGGGTCGATTCTGATCGGCGAAACTCAGCCCGATCGCGCCGGAGGCATCCACGGTGTCGCTAAACCGCCTACGGAACGTGAGTTGCGGATTAATCACTGTCGTGTGACCGCCCCCGCCGTCATACTCTGCTCGCCAGATGCCGATGCGACCGCCCACGGTCGTCCGTTCCGACAACAAGCGGTTGTAACCGGCATCAGCAGAAAAGACGGTATAGTCGTCGAGAAAATCGTCGCTGTAGAAAATGCGCTGAGCTCCCGCCGACACGGTCACCGTGCC
>JAIVHD010000333.1 GCA_020201235.1 Lysobacteraceae bacterium | reverse complement strand
CTACATCGCCATTGCCGCAACCGACCTGGACTGGGACGGGCATATTGATCTGGTCGCGCTGTCCGCCGACGGCACCCTGGTGTCGCTGGCTGACGGTCGAAGCGAACATCTGGGCGTCTGGCCCGACATGCGCGCCGGCGTGGCACCGGGACATGCCGGCCTGTTCGCCGCCGATCTGGATAACAACGGGGCGCCGGACCTGCTGGCCTCGGCCGGCAACCGCTCGCGGGCGTGGCTGACCGGCCCGGACGGAGAGCTGCAGCGCCTGGCGTTCGAACTGCCGATGCGTACCGCCGCAGTCTCGGATCTGACCGGTGATGGTCGCCTGGATCTGATCGGACTGGACGCCGAAGGCGCGATTGTTCAGGCTACCGGAGCCGGCGAGCGCGACTACGGCTGGCAGGTGCTCCGCCCGCGCGCGCTGGACAATGCCGGCGATAACCGCATCAACACCTACGGTCTCGGCGGCCAGGTGGAAGTACGCTCGGGCCTGGTCGTGCAACGCCGGGTGATCGACGGGCCGGAGTTGCATTTCGGGCTGGGCGAGCGCGAAGGTGTCGACGTGGCATGGATCCTGTGGCCGAACGGTTCCAATCAAGCCGAATTCGACCTGGGACCACGGCGGACGGTAGAGGCCGTGCAGCGGCTGAAGGGTTCGTGTCCCTGGTTGTTCGCCAACGACGGTGAAGGCATGCGCTTCGTGACCGATTTTCTCTGGCGTTCGCCGCTGGGCATGCGTATCAATGCCGTCGACACGGCCACGATTACCCAGACCGAGGACCGGGTACGCATTCCCGGTGAGGCGCTGGCGAGGCTGGACGGTGGCTATGAGCTGCGCATCACGGCCGAACTGTGGGAAACCCACTTCATCGACGGCGTTTCACTGCTCGCCGTAGACCGCATGCCCGACACCGCCATGTTCGTAGACGAACGCTTCGCGCGCGCCGAACCGCGCCTGGAGCCGGTGTTCACGACCAACCCCCGCCCGGTGCCGCATGCGGTTGACGACAAGGGCCGCGACTGGACGGCCCAAGCGCGCGAGATCGATGCACGTTACGTTGCCGGACTGGAACTGTCCCGTTACCAGGGCCTGACCCGACCTCATCATGTCGAGATCGACCTGTCCGAATCCGGGCTCGACGAGCGGTCGGTATTGCTGGCGACCGGCTGGATCTATCCGACCGACAGCTCGATCAACGTCGCGGTTTCCCAAGGTAACCGCGAGCGTCCCGGCAGCCTGCGCCTCGAAGTGCCGGACGGCCGCGGCGGCTGGGTCGTCGCGCGCCCCGATCTGGGCTTTCCGGCCGGCAAGCACAAGACCATGGTGATCGACTTGGAGGGGCTATTCCAACCCGGGCAACCAAGACGACTGCGACTGGCCACGAGCCTGGAAATCTACTGGGATCGGTTGGCTGTCGCCGAGCGCCTTCCGGCGCCGGATGGCTCGATCCTCACCCTGGCCATGTCTGCGGCTGAACTGCGCCATCGCGGGTTTTCCGAAACCCGCGCAGACAGCCGTGAGCAGCCGGAGCAACCCATCTACGATCGCTTGCAGGGCACCGGTCAACGCTGGCCCGATCTGGCCGGCTATCACACCCGGTTCGGCGATGTGCGCGAGCTGCTGACCGGCCCCGACGACCGCTACGTGATCATGAACGCCGGCGACGAGATCGTGCTGCGCTTTTCCGGCCCGCCGCCGTCCGAAGGCCTGGTGCGAGACTTCGTACTGGTGGGCTACGGCTGGGTCAAGGACGGCGACTACAACACCGCGTTTTCGCGCACCGTGCTGCCGTTGCCCAGCCATGCAAAATCGCAATACGACACGCCGCCGACGACGCTGGAGGACGATCCCGTCTACCAGCGCCACAGCGACGACTGGAATCGCTTCCACACACGCTACGTGGAGCCGTCGGGTTTCCTCTCCGGGCTGCGCCGCCGCTGACCTGGCCGATCGGGCCAAACACCTGCCGCGCGAGCTGCCCGGCGGCTGAAACCGGGTCGATCGGGCGCACTGAACATGACAGGTCGACCTAGCAGCCTGTCGGACTTGACCGATCGTAGCGAGGGAAAGTCCGGTTGGAGCCAGATTTTTCGATCTTTTGAGGCGGATAGTGGGCCTATTTAACGAAAAAGAGCGAGAAATCTGGCCCAATCCGGCTTTTCCGCAGTAGATCAGCGTTAAGTCCGACAGGCTGCTAGTCATCTGTTTCCCGTCACGCTGATCTTTGCCGCGTCGAAAGGCTCGAGTAGATCACTTCATATGGACTGGCCCGGAAGCGTACTGGCCTGTCTGGTGAGAATGCGTGACCGGGGGAATCACGGCAGACGCGAGGCATGGTTCATTCTGGAACGCGCAAGACGGTGAAATTATCCCAGCCCGCTTTGCAAACTGGTATAATTCTCGGGCTTTGTGATTGAATTTCTGGATTCAATCGATATTTTTTTGACGCGCGACAGGGAGTTCACAAGGTCGTGTCGACGAAATCCGTAGCGCCAAAAGACAATCCAGCCGGGCTCGACGAGAGTCGTTTCGCCCAAATGGCTGTCTGGCTGTTGCGCACACAGGCCATACTGGTCGTGGTCGCCGCACTTGCCGGAGTCGTGCTCACCGGGGCCTCGAATGGCCTTGCGGTACTGGCTGGCGGCGCGATTGGGATCGCGCTTACTGCGGTCTCGGCACTTCGGGCCGGATCGGTGCCGGCCTCGGGGAATCCAGGCATGATGGCGGCCGCGTTTTACCGCGGCATGATGTTAAAAATGGTGTTCGCAGTGGTGCTTTTCGGATTGGTCGCCCTGTGGTTCGCCGAATGGTTTTTGCCGGTCTTGGCCGGTTACGTGGTCACTCTCGTGGCCTTTTGGCTTGCTTTGCTGCGACTGGGACGAAACTCCCCGACGGGCACGGCATCGAATGACGAGCAATAAGGACGACGAATCGTGCGTTTTACAGTCGCCGCAGCGGGCTCATCTCCGACCGAGTATGTCTCGCACCACCTCGGGCATCTGACCGTTGGAGAAGGTCTCTGGACTTTCCATCTCGACACTCTGTTCTTTTCAATCGCGCTTGGCGCGGTCATGGTCTTTATGTTTTGGCTGGCGGCGCGTCGCGCCACCGCAGGCGTGCCCGGCAAGCTGCAGAACTTTATCGAAGTGCTGGTCGATTTCGTCGACAACTCGGTCAAGGAGTCGTTTCACGGCCCGCGCCAATTTGTCGCACCGCTGGCTCTTACGATCTTCGTCTGGGTGTTTTTATGGAACATCATGGACCTGGTGCCGGTCGATTATATTCCGCTGCTCGCCAACAAGGTCTTTGGCCTTGAATATATGCGTGTCGTGCCATCGGCGGATGTCAACGCGCCATTTGCGCTATCGCTTTCAGTGTTGGTGCTGATCCTGGTTTACAGCGTCAAGGGTAAGGGGTTCATATTCTTGTCGTGCCGTTACAGGCCTTTATTTTCATGACGCTGACGATTGTGTACCTGTCGCTGGCCTATGAAGAACACTAATCCGGGCTCATCCAGTTCGTCGATTCGTTTTTTGCCATTCACCCTTTGAATAAGCACTACTCCAGGAGATAACAAGTGGAAGCACTCATCGCACAAGTCCAGGCCAGTACCGCCATTGCCGTTGGTTTGATCTTCGCTTTTGCCGCGCTCGGTACCGGTATCGGTTTCGGCCTGCTCGGCGGCAAGTTCCTCGAAGGCGCTAGCCGTCAGCCGGAATTGGCCGGCATGCTGCAGGTTCGCATGTTCATCATCGCCGGTCTGCTCGACGCGTTGTCGATCATCGGTGTTGCGTTCGCGGCCCTGTTGTTGTTTGCAAACCCGTTGCTGGCCGCGATCGGCGGCTGATGGCCGCGACGAGTTCATGAACTATCAAACCCCTGAAATCCCGAACAATCGCTAAGGAACTGCTATGGATGTCTCATTAGGCACCCTGATCGGACAGGCCGGCACTTTCCTGGTGCTGGTTCTGGTGACGATGAAGTACGTCTGGCCGCCGCTGACCAAAGCCATGGAAGAGCGTCGGCAGAAAATCGCCGAAGGCCTCGCGCAATCCGACGAGGCTGAAAAGGCGCTCGAAAAAGCCGAAGCCGAAGCCCAGCAGATCATTCGCCAGGCGCGTTCCAAGTCCGGCGAAATCATCGACCAGGCCGGAAAGCGTGGCAATGAGATCGTCGAACAGGCCAAGCGTGATGCAATTGCAGAGCGCGATCGTCAGGTGGCCGCAGCCGAAGCGGATATCAAGCTGGCCACCAACCAAGCCCGGGAAGCGCTGCGCGAACGTCTGGCCGAATTGGCCGTGACCGGTGCCGAACGCGTGATCCGCCAGGAACTCAATGCCGACCGGCATCGCGAGATGCTGGACAAGCTGGCCACGGAGCTTTAGTCGACGATGCTGGCTGAAACCACACTGGCGCGGCCCTATGCGCGTGCCGCCTTCGAACTGGCCGAACAGGCTGAAACGCTCGATGTCTGGAGCCAGGCTCTGGCGCTTGCGGCGGGCGCGGTTTCCAGCGACGCCATGAGCGACGTCATCGGCCACCCGAAAGTAACCGAGGCCCAGCTCCTTTCAGTCTTTGCCGATGTGCTCGGTGAGTCGCTGGACGGGTCGTTCGAGAGCTTCCTGAAGGTTTTGATGCACTATCGACGTCTGAGCCTGATGCCTGAAATCGCTTCGCAGTTCGAGACCCTGCGACGCCGCCGCGACCAGCGACTGAAGGTTAATGTGACCTCGGCGGTGGAAATTCAGCCGGAGCAGCGCGAGAAGCTGACCGAAAGGCTGCGTCAGCGTTTTGGCAGCGAGATCGAGATGGAAACCGACATCGACCAGGATCTGATCGGCGGCATCATCGTGCGCGCCGGCGACCGCGTGATCGACGCGAGCGTGCGTGGTCGGCTGAAACAACTGGGGCGGCAGCTTGTTCGCTGACGCCGGCATCTCTCTATTCAACTAGCGGTAACACACCGATACAACGAGCAGAAAAGCTATGCAGCAGACACTCAACCCGACTGAAATCAGCGAACTGATCCGCAAGCGCGTCGAACAGTTCGAAGTCGTCAGCGAAGCCCGGAACGAAGGTACGATCGTTAGCGTATACGATGGTATCTGCCGCATCCATGGTCTGGCCGACGCGATGCAGGGCGAAATGATTGAATTCCCCGATGACACCTATGGGCTCGCGCTTAACCTCGAGCGCGATTCGGTCGGGGTCGTCATCATCGGCGACTACGAACACCTGCGAGAAGGCGACACGG
>JAIVHD010000108.1 GCA_020201235.1 Lysobacteraceae bacterium | reverse complement strand
CGCTCAAGCGCGGCAACCACGCGATCTGCCTGCGCCTGAATACGCGCGAAGGCGTATCCCGTAGATGGTCGTGAGGCACCACCGGCTATACCCATGCGAACGACACCGTCGGGGGTTTCGTTGCCAAAGCCCACCTGCATGGGTAAAACACCGCCTTCCGTGCGCAGGGTTTCGACATCGCCGGGCTCGAGCAACGCAATCTCATTCTCCAGCCACCGGGCCAGGGAATCGCGGTCGGGAGGATTCGGGGCAAAAGTCGTTACTTCGACCAGTGCCTGGTCCCGGGCGAAAGGCAGAATATAGACGAAGTTTACGCCACCGTCCCGGGACGGCCGAAACGTCATCAAATGCACAACGGCCGGGTCAAAGACGGGCCTCGATGTTCTGATTTCGCGACCGACAAAGAACTGGCCATAGCTTGGAAATTGTTTCCTCGGTCGTGTATCCACCAGGGTCGTTGCCGAAAAAGCACCTGTGTCAGTATCAACCTGCCACCTGCCGCCGGACCACCGAACCTCGTTCGCTCTGACGCCGAGGCACATCGCTGAGGTGGGATGATCATCAATCATGGCGAGGGCCCGTTGATAGAAGCTTTGGGCATTCAGCGTCTGGTAGCGCAGACCCTGCGACTGTCGCCGCGTCTCGCCGCGCGGACCGAAGACGCTCCAGGCGCGCCATTCAGCGCGCACGCAATCTTCAAACGGGTCGGATGCGGTCCGCCAGAAGCTCCAGGTTCGATCGTTCGTGTAATGCGTGCGCGGCTCGATCACCCGGACCGAGAAACGCGTGCGCGTCAGTCGCGCGGCGAGGCTGAGGCCGGCGCAGCCGCCACCGAGTATCGCGATGTCCACATCAGCCGAGTGCATGGTCCACCGCCGTTACCGAGGTCCTGTCCCTAAGCTGCTTCATGATCATCCCGTCGGACGTCATGCCGTACTCTGCGATGCTGACGTTCCGACCGCAGGAATCAGTGTATCCAGCACCTTGGCTGAGGAGATAACGCCTGGCAGTCCGGCGCCCGGATGTGTCCCGGCGCCAACAAAAAACAGATTGCGCAGGCCCTCGCCGCGATTGTGGTAGCGGAACCAGGCCGATTGTGAAAACAGTGGGGAAAGGGAAAAGCCGGCCCCGTCGACCGACAGGTAATCGTGCTTAAAGTCTTCGGGTGTCATGGCAAATTCCGCGGTAATAACATCCTCCAGACCCGGCAGCATGGTCGCACCCAGCGCTGCCACGATTCGATCGCGCAGTTTGGGTCCCTCGGTAGACCAGTCCTGCCCCCCCGACAGATTCGGTACCGGGCAGAGAACATAAAAGCTATCCTGTCCCGCCGGCGCAAAGCTCGGGTCGGTAGCCGTGGGTCGATGAACGTACAGCGAGAAATCATCGGCCAGCACCCGACGATGGAAAATGTCCGAGAGCAGCTCCTTATAGCGCTCGCTGAACCAGACGGTATGGTGAGCTACCTCCGGGTAGTTGCGGGTTGTGCCGAAGTAGAGGACGTACAGTCCCATCGACAGGCGTGCTTTGCGAGACCGCAAACGAGCGTGGAGCCCCTGCGTCTTGCCGGGCACCATGTGTCGGTACACATGCACCGGATCCATGTTTGAGACAATAAGATCGGATTCAATGTGGCGTCCATCTGCTGTAACAACGCCGCCCGCGTGATCTCCCTCAATTTTGATCGTCTCGATGGTGGTGTTCAGTTCTATCTTTATGCCTTCTTCCAGCATAAGCTGCTCTAGCGCGTCAATCACGGCGCCTGTGCCGCCCTTGGCAAACCAGATACCGTGGGCGCGCTCGAGATGATTGATCATGCCGTAAATGGCTGTCGTATCGAACGGGTTACCCCCCACCAGAAGCGGCTGGATTGAAAAGGCGCGGCGCAGTCGGTCATCCTTGAGATGCCGTGACACCATGGACCAGACGCTCTCGTAAAATTTCAGTCGCAACAGGTGCGGGATTTGCCGAACCATGAAGAGCGGCGAGTGAAACGGCGCCGACGCGAGTTGGGTAAACCCGACATCATAGATTTGTTTAGACCAGGCTCCCAGGCGGCGGTAGCCTTCAACATCGTCAGGCGATAAACGGGCGACTTCAGCCTCCGTTTCCTCTTCCGTGGGTCCGTAGTCGAACGTCTCACCGTCGTGAAACCAGAAACGGTACCAGGGCGACGGCTCTACGAGCTCAACGTAGTCGGAAAATCGTTTGCCGAAAAGCGCAAACAACTCCTCGAATAGCTGTGGTGCTGTCAACACTGTCGGTCCCGCGTCGTGGCGAAAGCCCAGGTGCTCGAAAACCTGGGCGCGACCTCCTAGACGACCGCAGCGATCAATCACCTGCACATCGTAGCCTTTGGCGCGAAGCCTCAGTGCTGCGGCAAGGCCGCCAAAGCCAGCGCCGGCAACGATTGCAGTGCGCCCCTTTACACGATCTGAACGAACTTGCGCATGATCTGAGTCGTTGTCGACAGAGATACTATGCAAACCCGCCGTGTCTGGGGACATACATTGACTCCGGTCGCGGCACGCCGTGACGTTGAGGGGTATCAGGGATGAACAGGTCTATAAGAATCAGTGAATCTGCGTCAGGCAGACCCTCAGGTTAAACCGTCTGTGCTTGAAAAAAAGCCGCTGCACGCTTGAGAGCGCCAGCGGCAGTGGCTGCGTCAGTCAGCCGCCTTTTCAGGCGGCATCCTAAACGGCTGGAGCTCAGGCAGCTGCCTGGCCAGCTTTTGCTGAGTCGCCAGACACATCACCACTCTTGCGTACCGCGATCATGTAAATCAGCACACCAAACACTGATTTCGCAATGATGTCAGCGATAGTATATCCCACCTGGATGATAGTAGAAGCCGTTGCACCTTCGATACCCACAGCCCCGGCGAAATACACCACGGGGTAGAAGGCCCAGCTCAATACAACCACCCAGCGCGCGGTGCTTACCAGTCCGCGAGCGTCTTCAGGCTGATCGGCAATCGACTTCGACAATCCCACAAACAACTCGTACACAATCCACAGGAAGGGAATCATTGAGAGTATGCCCCAGAGCCAGCGCTGGCCGTCACTGGTAGCAACTTCGCCCGGGTAACCCAGTGCAATCATGAGAGCCGCCAATAACCCCAGACGGGTTGCTCGGCTGACCGTCTCCAGCCGGCCAAGATTCATCACCAGAATCAGTTCCACCAGCAATAATGGCACGGTCAGCAACCAGTCAACGTAGCGATAGGCATCGTTGAACGGCGTGCCGGTGGCCACCAGTGCGCCATCGACGAATTCGAATGCCTCGTTCCAGCTCTCGAAGATCCGAAAATAGTGGTAAGCGGCGATAAATGTGACGAGACCCGTTATGGTCAATGCTGTTTTGTACTGAGAACTGACCTGGCTTCGACCCAACCAAAAAAACAGCGTAGACGCTGCAAACGTCGCAAACGCAAAAGAAAACGCATTATAGATCAGGTTGTACTGACCTGCGCTAAGAATTTCCATGTAACTACCTCCGTTTTGTGGCACGAAACTGTAGTCTAAGCCGATATTGCCTCGTTAACAGGATTACCAATGGTTTACCTGAACAAAACCGCATCTGTACATCGACAAAAACCTGACAGCTGCGGGGAAGGCTCTCAAGTTTCTGTTGGTTTTCCTGCAGATTCCCAGGCCTTCATTGAACCAATGTAGACGTCGACGTCTGCGAAGCCCTGACG
>JAIVHD010000107.1 GCA_020201235.1 Lysobacteraceae bacterium | reverse complement strand
CGCTCGGCGATTTTATATCCGCAGTCCGAACCCCGTCCGCGGTACGCGGAATATTATCTACGCTTATCAGGTTTCTGGAATCGCGATAAGGGACGAGCAGCTCCGATCCATCCACGTTTATAACGCGATACAGCCCAGAGGCTGATAACCAAAGCATATCGTCGCTGATGATACCGCTTTGCCGATCGCGCCAAAGCGTCAGGATAATCTCCATACCAGGATCGAAGGTTGACGTATGCGTCCACCAAACCTTCTCGCCGTCAACTTCTCCGCCAGGCACGAAAAAATGTGTTGGGTTGAGCTTGGTGCTGTTCTTGATCAGCTCCACGGACTCAAACGTATACTTTGTAAAAATATCGTCTTGAATCGATATCGAGCCATCGGGTTGACGAAAATCATACTCGAATCGGCCCGCGGCCTTGTCAAGGATGCGCGCGCGTACGATGATTTCCGCATGCTCGTAGATCACACTGAACGAAATAGGCATGTATTGGCAAAATGCTGACTGCGAAAGACCGCAGAGCATCAGGACCAGGATGCCTGCCGCTGGTCGACGGTTTCGTCGAGTAACTGCATTGCTTTTTACTGCTTTACCTGGAATGAGTCTCATGATTTTCTCCTTTTTAAAGGCTCGCCAATATTCACGAACTACTATCGGTGCGCGCGCACTAATTCAATTCATGTCCGCACCGAAACTGAACCCATCTCTTGCATCAATTTGCGAGATGGAATGACAGGCCACCCCAGATGCATCTGCCGCCTGTTTGGACGATCAATTTAATCATTCCGATCTTTTCCGTTTCCAGAGCCAAGATCGTTATACATACTTTTTAGCTGTGTATACTCGATACCTTCATGTTGCAGGGAAGCCGGAACGATGAGCTCAAGCTTAATGGAAATGGAACGCCAAGTCAATATCGGTTCTCGTGACGGTTTGCACATCAAACAGCAGGGCTTGTAAACAAGCCGTGTTAGTGCATGCAGAAATTCTGTTAGTGGGTCTTCAACCTGATTAATCAGGATTCAGCGCTCCTGTGGCGCTTCGCGGCAAGGCACCGTGCGCAGGGAATGGCCGTCTCCCTATGGGGTGGCGAATCAAGCGGGCTCAGGTCCCGCAAAAGGTTTGCGTGACCCGTTCATGCGGCTGCGGCGGCAGTTGCAAACCCGTGCCGTCGGCCGGCGGCTCGAAGGGCCGGGCGAGCGCGTCGCGCAGCGCATCGAAAATGGCAAAATCGTCGTCATCCTCGGCCGCACGGATTGCGCGCTCGACCAGGTGGTTGCGTGCAATGATCGCCGGATTCACCGCACGCATGCGTTCAGCGATTGCTTCCGGAGCCTGCTGCTCGGCGGCCAGGCGCGTGCGCCAGCGAACCAGCCAGTCCTCCAGCGCGGTCGGGTCGTCGAGCTGCTGCACGAGCGCGCCGTCACCTGGGCCCGGCTCGATGGCGTCGGCAAGGTGGCGGAAGGTCAGCGTGAAATCGGCATGCTGATGGTGCATGAGTGCCAGCAGGTCGTGGATCAGGTCCGAATCGGCCGCATCGGCATGGGCAAGCCCCAGCTTGGCACCGAACAGCGCTCGCCAGTGCTGGGCGAAACATTGCGCGAAACCGCCGACGGCCTGGTTGGCCTGCTCCAGCGCCCGATCGTCGTCGTTATCCAGCAGCGGCAGCAGGGTTTCGGCCAGCCGGGCCAGGTTCCATTGCGCGATGCCGGGCTGGTTGTCGTAGGCGTAGCGCCCGTGGCGGTCGATCGAACTGAACACCTGGCCTGGGTTGAACTCGTCCATAAAGGCACACGGGCCGTAATCGATGGTCTCGCCCGAAATGGCCGCATTATCGGTGTTCATCACGCCGTGGATAAAGCCGACCGAAAGCCATTTTGCGACCAGCCGCGCCTGGCGTTCGATGACCGCGCGCAGCAGTTGACTGTACCGGTCGGCGGTGCCGGCAAGTTCCGGATCGTGGCGCGCGATCACGTAATCGGCCAGCACGCGGACCGCTTGCGTATCCCGGCGCGCGGCAAAGTACTGAAAGGTGCCGACCCGCACGTGGCTGCGCGCGACACGGGTCACAACGGCACCCGGCAACGCGCGTTCGCGCGCAACCTTCTGGCCGGTGACGACTGCGGCCAGGGCGCGCGTGGTTGGCACGCCGAGCGCGTGCATGGCCTCGCTCAGCAGAAACTCGCGCAGCACCGGCCCAAGTGCTGCGCGGCCATCGCCGCCGCGAGAAAAAGGCGTCTGCCCGGAGCCCTTCAGGGCAATGTCGCGGCGCACCCCGGCGCGATCGACCACCTCCCCGAGCAGCAATGCGCGACCGTCGCCCAATTGCGGCACGAAATGACCGAACTGGTGGCCGGCATAGGCCATCGCCAGCGGTTCGGCGCCGGCTGGAAGCCGGTTGCCGGAAAAAATCGCGGCCAGATCCGAATCCTCCCCACAGGCCCAGGCAAGGCCCAGGTGCCGGGCCAGACCGCGATTGAAGGCGACCAACCTCGGTGCCCGCACCGGCTGCGGATCGAGGCACTCATAAAAAGACTGCGGCAAGCGTACATAGCTGTTGTCGAATGGAGCCGGTTTCATCAGAAGTTGCGTGCCTTGATTCGGAGTTTCAGTGTAGCAATTCGGCGCGAATCCCGGCGCGCCGACCGCTCCGGGCCCGGTCTGCCCCAATCCTGCGACAGGCCGGTGATCGGCATCGACCGATCGCGCCCAAAAGCGGCACTTTGTTCGCTTTCTGCTCAGCGCGGCTGCCGGCATCATGCTGGCGGCGGCCGTATGCGCAATCCGGTGCCGGTCTGCAAAGCATCGGCTCAGGCGCTGGCCGGATAACCGATAATCGGCTAACATCTTGCCGCCGGCGTTGCGTTCCACCTTCGCTGACCGCCGCGCAACCCCCATGATTCGAGGATGACCATGCAGCAACCGCAAGCAAAACCGAAAAACCCGGATTTTTCATCCGGCCCCTGCGCCAAGCGGCCGGGCTACGACGTCGCCGGGCTTGCGCTCGATGTGCTTGGCCGCTCGCACCGATCGGCGCTGGGCAAGCAGACTCTGGAGCGCGCATGCCGCCAGACCGCGAGTCTCCTCGGGCTGCCCGACGGTTATCGCGTCGGCATCGTGCCGGCGTCCGATACCGGCGCATTCGAAATGGCGATGTGGTCGATGCTCGGGGCGCGCGGTGTCGATGTGCTGGCCTGGGAATCATTCGGCAAGGGCTGGGTGACCGACATCGTCAAGCAGCTCAAGCCCGACGGCGTGCGAACCTTCGAGGCCGATTACGGCAAACTGCCCGACCTGGCCAAGGTCGATTTCGACAACGATGTCGTATTCACCTGGAACGGCACGACCTCCGGCGTCAAGGTGCCCGACGGCGACTGGATCGCCGACGCTCGACAGGGCCTGACGCTGTGCGACGCGACCTCGGCGGTGTTCGCGATGGACATTCCGTGGCCTAAAATCGACGTTGCGACCTTCAGCTGGCAGAAGGTGCTGGGCGGCGAGGGCGCGCATGGCGTGTTGATCCTGAGTCCCCGGGCGGTAAAACGGCTGGAAAGCCATACTCCGCCGTGGCCAATGCCCAAAATCTTCCGCTTGACAAAAGGCGGCAAATTGATTGAGGGCATTTTCAGAGGCGAGACCATCAACACCCCGTCCATGCTGTGCGTGGCGGACTACCTGGATGCCCTGGCATGGGTCGAGGGCC
>JAIVHD010000226.1:11213-23507 GCA_020201235.1 Lysobacteraceae bacterium | reverse complement strand
GGTCATAATGCAGTAGCGGAAGTGCGGTAGCAATCACCAGCACCAGGGCCAGAATGACCAGAAGGAAACTCATGGACCTGTGATCGGCTCGATAAGCCACTTTCGTCCATTGCAGGATTGTTCTTCGGATATCAGCACAACGGTGGATCTCTGTCGCGAGACCAATGACGGTGGGCTGCGATCGCTTCGATAAATGCTGGCGCGACCGAGGCTGCATCAGCGCTCTTGGCCAACAATATACCCGGGTCGTCGTCGATGACGGGTCCGATACCGGCTGATTCCAGAAGCTCTCGCCCCGCGCCAAGCGCAAGAATTGCCTTGCAATGCCGGAACGTATTTTTGATGTACTCGGTGCTATGACCGTTATCCACAAGCGTGCTGACCGCGTCGCTTCCATCGGGAATCACGAGCGCATCAAACAGAACGGACGGCGAATTCTCCATTGACTTGTCCGCTTCTAGCCGGTCACCGGAGTCGCCAACGAATGTGCCGACCCGCGACCCGACGAAATGAACGACTGCGCCTGCCTCAACAAGCACATCGTGCAGAGCGACGAGCGAGGCATAATGCACGCCATCCTCGACCAGCACGGCGACCTGGCGGGTACGAATACCGCGTTTACCCGGCAGCGCCATCAGCGACAAGGCGGGAGAGACGGTCACCTCCGGCGCTGCTGGATTGGTGGTTGCCTTCGGCATTGCTTCCGGCACTTCCAGGCCCAGCCCGGCGGCGACTTCAGAGGCGAGTTCCGATGAAACATTGACCAACGAGGACAACATCCGCTCACGAATGGCCTGAATCCCGACCTTGCTGAGCTCGAAACGAAATGCAGCGGCAATGTGCGCTTTTTCGACCGGCGTCTGGCTTTCGTAAAACAGCGTCGCTTGTGCATAATGCTCGGCGAACTTCTCCGGCTTGCCACGCACCTTGTCGCCGTCATTGGCCTCGGGAAAAGAGACGAAGCCGGCGCTGCCGGCTTGAAACGGACAGCCACCGGCCAATGAGTTCGGTTCGTAGGCAACCCGCCCCCGGTTGAGCGCCTGACGGTGGAGGCCGTCACGCTGGTTGTTCTGAACCGGGGCAACCGGCGAATTGATCGGAATTTCGTGGAAATTGGGTCCGCCCAGTCGTATGAGCTGGGTATCAATATAGGAATGAATTCGACCGGCAAGCAACGGATCGTTGGAAAAATCGATGCCCGGTACGACGTGTGCGGTGCAGAACGCGACCTGTTCGGTTTCCGCGAAGAAGTTATCAGGATTACGATTTAGAACCAAGCGTCCAACCGGCGTCAGCGGTACCAGTTCTTCCGGTATGATCTTGGTCGAATCGAGCACATCGAAGCTGAAATCTTCGGCTTGTTCCTCGGTGAATATCTGAAGTCCCAATTCCCATTCCGGAAATTCACCGGATTCGATGGCTTCCCACAGATCCCGTCGATTAAAATCGGGATCCGCCCCGGAGATCTTGACGGCTTCGTCCCAGAGCAGTGAATGGGTGCCCTGCAGTGGTGTCCAGTGGAATTTGCAGAAAACAGACTCGCCTTTATCGTTGACCAGTCGGAAGGTATGCACGCCGAAGCCCTGCATCATCCGAAAGCTGCGGGGTATGCCGCGATCCGACATCACCCACATCAGCATGTGCGTGGATTCGGGCATCAATGAAACGAAATCCCAGAATGTGTCGTGAGCCGACGCCGCTTGCGGCATGCCGTGATGCGGCTCAGGCTTGAGGGCGTGGACCAGGTCGGGGAACTTCATTGAATCCTGAATGAAGAACACCGGGATGTTGTTGCCGACCAGGTCCCAGTTGCCTTCGTCAGTATAGAATTTCACCGCAAAGCCACGCGCATCCCGCGCAGTATCTTTCGAGCCGCGTTCACCGGCTACCGTCGAGAAGCGCACGAATACAGGCGTAATCTTGCCTTTCTCGGAAAATGGCGCGGCTCGGGTGTACTTTGCCATTGAATCGTAGGCTTCAAAGTACCCGTGCGCACCTGATCCGCGAGCGTGAACGACCCGTTCCGGGATGCGCTCATGATCGAAATGCGTGATCTTTTCACGCAGAATGAAATCTTCAAGCAGCGATGGTCCTCGAAGTCCGGCTTTCAGGGTGTTCTGGTTGTCGCCAACCGGAACACCCTGATTGGTCGTCAGTCGCTGATCGCTTGCGTCGACTCTGACCCGGTCAAGTGATCCGGTCGTCGCATTCGTTCCGAGCGGTGCCGAGCCGCCGGTCTTTCCGGATTCGGTATCTTCTGTCAGGGTACTCGCGGTCAGGCTACTGGAAACAGGCTCGACAACCGGTCCGGCCGGTGGAGCGACGGCATTGTCATGACCGTGTTCCAGCGCCTTGTTGCTGTTATGGGGCATCAGGGCGACGAACGCATCGCTTGCGTCCGCTTTGTCTGCGACGATATCGTTGGTTTTGAGCACGTTGTTGGTGCCCTGTCCGGGTCTATCGGATTTAGCGCTCTTGCTCTTCCCTGACGACGATCGAGCCGTTTTGTTTTTTGCAGACATCCGTATTCTCCGGGCAGTTAGGCCACATTGGCAATCGAGGGCCGCTGGAACAGCGACCGATACTGATTTTCAAGCCAACGGCGTGGGGCTTCTGTGCGATAGCGAACGCTCACGCTGATAGCCGGCTGGCGGCGGGATCGCCCAAAGGCAGGGGGTGCCTCTGCTGACCGCGCGGAGGCCGGCAATGGCGCGGCGCCAGCATCTTTCAGGCTTGGCTTGAGTCTGATGTGAGCGCCGTATCGCCAACCGAGCGCGCGTAAATTCAGGCCCACGGCGCAGCGCCGATGCCGTGCAGAATAATGCTCAGCGTGACGGTGAGTGCGACCGCTGCAAGCAGCTCCGATTCGCGCACCAGATCAGTGCAAAGACTGGTAGTCTACAATCCGCTGCAGCGGCCCAGTTTGTCAGGCCACGATGTTCATCTGCGGCAAAATTAAGAAATCGCTTGATTATCAAGGAGGCCCCCCATGTGCCGATTCACGTACTATCTGGGTGACGAGATCACCGTCGCCGACCTGGTCACGCGGCCGGAAAATTCGCTAATTCATCAAAGCACGCATGCCAGCGAGCGGCTCGAACCGTTGAATGGTGATGGCTTCGGCCTGGTCTGGTATGTTCCGGACGATCCAAACCCGGCGCGTTTCCGATCGCTGACGCCGGCCTGGAGCAACGCCAATCTGGCCGAGCTGGCGCGGGTGACCAAAAGCAAGTGCATCATGGCCCATGTGCGTGCGGCGACCAGCGGGGAGTTCGACGTGGCTGAAGACAACTGTCACCCGTTTCGCTGCGATCGGTTCGCGTTCATGCACAACGGCGACGTCCAGGCGTTTTCGAAAATCCGGCGGCCGCTGATGGACAGTCTTTCCGACTCGGGGTTTTCCAGCGTTCGAGGCAACACCGACAGCGAGCACATGTTCGCGATCGCCATGGAGCATCTGCGCGGGCACGAAGATGAAAGTAGTTGCGATCTGCTGGCCGAAGCGCTGCACGCGACCGTAAAGCGGATACTCGAGCTGCTGGATAAACACGCGCCGAATACCCACGCCTACCTGAACCTGGTGCTCACGGATGGAGAAAATGCCGCAGCGTGTCGCTTCAGTACCGACGAAAACTACATCGACAGCCTGTACATAAACCAGGGTTCGCGTTACCTATGCGACAATGGTGTGTGCGTCATGGCAGAGCCCGGCGACGACGGCAGCGCGGTGTTGATCAGCTCAGAACCGCTCAACGACGGCCCGCGCTGGAAGGCCATTCCGCGCAACCATGTCGCGCTGGTATCCTCGGACCGGTCGGTGTCGCTTCGCGAGCTGTCGGCCTGCGCGGCTGGCCGGCCGGCCGTTGGCGGTGACCGCTGACGGACTCGCTCACCTCAGGCAAGAGCGCCAAAGCGTTATCTCAACCATCCTCTTTGGGCGCAACGATAATTACGCCCGTGCGTTACCGCGCTGAGCCCGGATTCCTGCACAAAAATCGGGTTTTCGGTTTTTGCTTTCGATCCGCGTTTCGCTATGTGTGACATCGAACAGACGCGGTTATCGTCGCCCTCAAAGATGGGAGTCGGACGTGCGCTTACGCTTACGCGAACGCGAGGTCGTCAGATCGGAATGCCGTACCGGCGCGTCATACCGCGCCCGGAAAGGCAGTGTTATTGATGATTATCCCGAAAGTAAAGGAGATGGACATGCACGACCACCTTGAAACTTCGCCACGACTCAATGCCAAAGCCGCGCTCCTGGCCGGCGTCGTCGCCGGTGCCGCATTCATGATGCTGGAAATGATCATGGTGCCTGTTTTTCTCGGCGGCAGCCCCTGGGGCCCACCGCGTATGATCGCCGCCATCGGCATGGGTAACGGCGTGCTGCCGCCACCGGCAACCTTTGACCTGGGCATCATGGTGGTTGCGATGCTGATCCATTTCGCGCTGTCGGTGATACTCGCATTCCTGTTCGCGTTCCTGTTTACGTTCATCGGAAAACGCGATGCCGTTGGCCTGGCGATTGGCCTGGGTGCCGTTTTTGGTCTGATCGTGTACTTGATCAGTTTCTACGGCATGACCGAGATATTTCCGTGGTTCGCCATGGCCCGTCATTGGGTCTCAATCTTTGCCCATCTCGTATTCGGTGCAGTCCTGGGCTGGGTCTATGTTTCGGTCGCGCGGAAGTCGGCTGAGAACATGACGTCTGTCCACCAGGACGATCCCGATGCCCGGACAGCAAGGCCCCAAAGATGAACATCGATAACAAAACCACCGCGCTGGTCGTAACCGACCCTCAAAACGATTTCTTGAGCGAGGACGGTGCCGCGTGGGGCCTGGTCGGCGAGAGTGTCCGCGAAAACAACACCATCGCGAACCTTGAGACCTTGTTGACCGCCGCCCGCGACGGCGGCTACCGTACGTTCGTGTCGCCACACTACTATTATCCCGCCGACAAAGATTGGCAATTCGGCGGCACGCTCGAGCACAAGATGCACGAGATCGACATGTTCGCTCGCAGTGGTCCGCTGGACCTGTCCGGATTCGAAGGATCCGGGGCGGACTGGCTGGAGCGGCTCAAGCCGCTGCTGACCGACAGCAACACCATCGTCGTCAGTCCGCACAAGGTCTACGGCCCACAGAACAATGACCTGGTGCTCAATCTTCGCAAACACGGGATCGGCACGGTCGTGCTGGCCGGAATGTCGGCGAACCTGTGCGTCGAGTCGCACATGCGTGATCTGGTCGAGCAGGGCTTCGAAGTGTTCGTCGTCGCCGACGCTACCGCGGCCGCAATCGATCCGGACCTGGGTGACGGGTACCAGGCGGCCGTGGTCAACTTCAAGTACATCGCCAGCAAGGTCCTGACCACAAAGGAGGCCGTCGACGCGCTGCGTTGATGCCTAATTAACCGCATGGCCAACTAGGCCCTGTGCTCCGGGTTCTCATAGCCAAAGCGGCAGCCGGCTTTCCAGGCCTCACGATCGTTGCCGTGGTTCGGCAGCCCACCGGCTTCCTTCAGCATCCGCGCCATGTGCAGGAGATTCCAGGTCATGATCGTGGTGTTGCGTTGGGTGAATTCATTGTCGATTCCGACGATGCCGTCATCGCCGTAGGATGGTCCTGGCCCGGCCTCGCCGATCCAGTCACAATCGGCCTGCGGCGGAATGGTGTAGCCCAGATGCCCGAGCGAGTACAGAATCGACATCGCGCAATGCTTGATACCGTCTTCGTTGCCGGTGACCACGGCGCCGCCAACTTTGCCGTAGAAGCTCGATTGTCCTTTGTCGTTCAGGATCGACGTGTGCTATCGCACGTTGCCACCAGAGGCTTCGCAGCGTCTGCTCGCTACCACTCCATAGCGGCTCAAATCACGTCGTGAACAAGCCCGAGTTCGAGCGCTTCGTGGCAATCGATATACCAGTTTTCGGGAGCCCGGTCACGCATCGTTTCGAAATCAACCTTCGAGCCCTTGACGATCGCCCGGAAGCCCTCCTCCTCGATAAGAATCGAATGCTCGATCTGGTGGAGCGTGGCCTTGAGTGCGGCGACACAGCTACGCAGCGGACCATCGACGTTCATGGTCTTGTACAACTGGCGCTCGTGGATCATCAGCCGCGTCGCTTTGGTCAAAAACCGGCAATCGACCGGGAAGGACGCCATGAACGTGGCACCGGCCGAATAGACCGCAACTTTACCGAGGAATAGGATATCGCGCGCGCCCTGCTCGCGCAGCAAGCGAATATCGTCGCCCATTGTTCGCGCCACCTCGGGATCGCCGCCCAGCGTGGTAATGGTGACAACGATGGGCCCGCTCGCGGGACAAGCCAGGAGCTGCGTCCGAAAGCTTTCGTACATATCCTGATCGACAGTGCCCGATAGGCGGATATGTGGATTGGCCAGCAGGGCGCAACGATCAGAATCGGGCATTGGTAAACTCCACTATTTGAGGAAATCCCTGTCGTTGCATTTCAGTTGGTTTTTCCGGCGCCGCTCATAAGGGCTGTGGTCATCAGTGGTTGAGTCACCTCAAGATCAAGCATGACCGCCGGCGAAGATGCCAGTACGGCCGAATCGACAAGCTGCAAATTATTCTGCAAGATCAGCTCGCACAATGCATCACGGTATATTTCGCCGTCGAGTGCCGAATAGGCTGCGAGGTGGGTAGCCAGACTGCAGCCGTCCAGCGACTCCTCCCGCAACCGCAGTTGCAAGCGCGCCGTTCTGAAATCCTGATAGTGGTGATTGGTGTTTAGATTGCGCATGTAAGACAGGGCAGAACGTAGCAAGGATGAGAAACGACGTACGCCGTAATCCCCCAATGACGTATCGCGCTGCATCGGCTTCATGCCGCCGATCCAGACCCATTCGCCGTACAAAGCGTTACCTTCGGCCGCAAATCTTGATGTGCCCCAACCGCTCTCCAGGATCGCCTGGGAAATAGCCAGTGCCGGGGGGATGATGTCAACGCGTTTTAATACGTTCAAAGGAGCGGTGTCTGCGGGAAGGCGGTAGCTGCTTACAATCATCCGGTACCGTTCTGAATTCAATAAGTTCTCTGCATGACCAGAAACCAGAGCGTCCAATATATAGGTTCGGTCCGCGTTGATTTGTTCGTTGGCAAGCAATATTAACGGTGCCAGCAGCCGGATAAAAATGCTTTTCCGGTTTGCCACATCCAGGCCGTGGGCCCAGTCCACCGGTAGATCATGGGTCACGATACGCGGAACAATGAGGGTGCGACGATGGTTGTCTACTGGCCTGCCCACCGGCCATTCGAAGTCATGACCGACGAGATAAGTCATCAGCGCTTCGGTCGAATGAATCTTGATACTGCCCGGCACAAGGGCATCGATCATTGGATCTGTTTTTCCCGAGTCCGCCAACCCTCCAGTAGACAGTGTCAGCGACAGCAAAAAGCCGCAAATGGGGCGGGTCATCCTGCATTTAAATTTCACGATCTGATCTCGAGATGGGTGTTCTACCGTACACTGCTGCCAGTGGCCTGGCGGTGTCTGTTCGGTATCGCACCCATGATTTACCCCGGCGTGTTATCGACCGCACAGAACTATTTGAGGGGAATGCGGACACTTCCTGAAGGAACGGAAGAATGTCCGTAGCGCCTGCCACTGATTCGGTTCACGATATGACCATTGCTGAACGACGATCCTTGACCGCCTATCACCGCAAGCGTGACTTCGACCACACGCAGGAACCGGTCGGCGAAGACGCATTGCGTTCGTCGTCAGGCCAGCGCTATGTAATGCACAAGCACGCAGCCAGTCACGATCACTATGATCTGCGCCTGGAGGAAGAAGGCGTTCTGCGCAGCTGGGCCCTGCCCAAAGGTCCGGGCCTGAAACGTGGCCAGAAGCGGCTGGCGGTCGAAGTTGAGGACCATCCCATCGAATACGGCGCGTTTGAAGGCACCATCCCCAAAGGCCAGTATGGTGGCGGAACGGTGATGCTCTGGGATGCCGGCAGTTGGGTTGTGAACGGCAAGCGTGATGCCGACCGCATTGACTTCATGCTCGATGGCAGCAAATTGAAGGGTGCGTGGACCCTGGTGCGTAGTGGTGCCAGACCCGACAAGCCGGCCAGGAACTGGCTGCTGATCAAACGCGGGACGGATGATGTAGGCGATGCACAGGCCCACGATCGCAGCATTCACAGCGGACGGAGCATGGCCGAAATTGCCCGCGGCGATGCTTTCGTGGAGTCCTCGATCGCCTCAAACGATCGCACGCCTGCCTCACCTGCTGACATTCCAGGTGCACGCCCGCGCGGCTTGCCCAAAAGCTTCGCACCGCAGCTTGCAACCGCCGCAGAACTGGCGCCCGATGGTGGGCAATGGGTTCATGAAATCAAGTTCGACGGCTACCGGATCATCGTTCATGTGGATCAAGGTATCGTCAGACTGCTGACCCGCAATGGCAACGATTGGACGGCACGCTTTGCGGCACAGGCGGAGCAACTCCAGACACTGAAGGCAGAAAACGCGATTCTCGACGGCGAGATGATCGCGCTGGGGCCTGGAGGCGTGTCCGATTTCGGTCTGCTGCAGGGACTGATCAGTTCGAAAGAAACCAGCGCCCTGGTGTTGCAGCTGTTCGATCTGGCGTACCTGGATGGCTTCGATCTGACGAGGGCAACGCTGATTGATCGCAAACAGGTGTTGCATCAACTGTTGCACCAAAGCGGCCTCGGGATGACCGGATCGACGATACGGTTTACCAATCACATCGCTGGACATGGCCAGGAATTCTTCGACCAGGCCTGCGAACTCGGCCTCGAAGGCACGATGGCAAAGCGTGCCCAGGGACGGTACAGCAATCGGCGTACCAGGGCCTGGCTGAAAATCAAATGCCTGCAGGACGACGAGTTCGTCGTTGGCGGATTTACCCCGCCGTCCGGCTCGCGCAGGGGATTCGGTGCTTTGCTGCTGGGCAGCTGGGATGGCGATGCGCTGGTCTACCAGGGTCGTGTCGGAACCGGTTTCAGCAATAGGCAGCTGGCCGATCTGCATGAGATCTTGAGCAAGACCAGCCAACTGGAATCGCCCTTCGCGGACGCCGTACCCGAAGCGCGCGGTGTCACCTGGGTGGCGCCCGCGCTGGTCGTCAATGTTGTCTTCAGCGAACGCACGCAAGATGGGCGTCTGCGCCATCCAACGTTCCATGGAGTACGCGAGAAAAGTGGCCCGACTGTTGTGGCTGGCCGTAAATCCCCCGCCGTAACCCACAAACCGGCCCGCGGTGACCACGATGATGTGGTCGAGGGTATTCAAATCACCCATCCCGAACGCGTGGTCTATCCGGATATTGGTCTGACAAAAATTGAGCTCGCCCGCTTTTATGCCGATATCCAGGACTGGTTGATGCCGACGCTTGCCAACCGTCTTCTTTCCCTGGTCCGCTGCCCGGACGGAAGCCAGCAGAAATGTTTTTTTCAGAAACACTTATTGAACAACCAGGCGCCCAACGTTCCGCGGCAGGATTTTGCACAGAGCAAGGGCGTCAAGCCGTATGCTTATGTCCAATCGATCGCCCATGTCATCGCACTGGTGCAGTCAGGAGCGCTCGAATTCCATCCGTTTGGCAGTCTGATCACGGATCTGGAACGCCCTGACCTGATGGTGTTCGATCTGGATCCATCGCCCGGTGTCAGTTGGAACGATATCCTTGTTGCCGCCCGCGAGCTGCAAGCACGTCTTGAATCGCTTGGTCTGCACGCGTTTGTTCGCACCACAGGTGGAAAGGGCGTGCATGTCGTTGTACCGCTTCAGCCCACAACGGACTGGACCGGCGTCAAGGCGTTTGCGAAAGCCGTATCCGAACGACATGCTGCAGACGCCCCCTCTCGCCTGACAACCCTGCTTTCCAAAGCGAAACGTCGCAACAAGATCTTCATCGACTATTTGCGCAATGGGCGCGGGGCCACCGCGGTCGCCTGCTATTCGACCCGGGCCAGGCCAGGAGCACCGGTAGCGGTCCCGGTGCGTTGGGATGAGCTGACTACAGCACTGCGCCCGGATCGCTACTCGGTCGCCAACCTGCGCCGACGGCTCTTAGCCCTCAAGGACAATCCGTGGGGCGAGTTTTACGAAGCCCGTGTCGCGATCACACCGGGCATGCGCAAGGCAGTAGGGCTATGACTCCGGGAGAGTACTGATGGCGGCGCGCGCGATGTGGAAAGCAGTGATTCACTGCGGCAGCTCAGAGGTGCCGGTGAAGCTTTATTCTGCAATCGAGGATCGAAACATTCGTTTCCGCATCCTCAACCGCGCCGATTCACGGCCCGTCCGCCAGGCCATGGTCAATCCCGAGACCGACGAAATCGTGCCGCACGACGAAACCCGGCGAGCCTATGTGGCCGAGAACGGTGACCGGACGATTCTCAATTCGGACGAGCTCGACGCGCTGGAACCTGAACCATCGCGCGAGATCGAGATTCTCGCTTTCCTGCCGGTCAGTCAGATCGACCATCGCTGGTACGACAGACCCTACTACCTCGGACCCGACGGCAACAGCGCGGCTTACTTTGCGTTCGCCGAAGCCATGGAAAACAGTGAGTTGGAAGGCCTTGCGCGCTGGGTCATGCGCGGCAAGTCGTATATCGGCGCGCTGCGTCTGCATCAGGGCTATCCGGTACTGATGTCACTGAGACACGCCGACGAAGTCGTTTCTGCGGAAAACCTCGAGGCACCCGGCGGCTCAGCGCTGAATCCGAAAGAGCTGGAAATGGCTCGCCAGCTGATTGGCATGCTCGCCGCGGACCTGGATCTGTCTGACTTTCACGATGCCTATCGCGATCGCGTCGTCAAGCTGATCGAGTCAAAAGCCAAGGGTGGACCACGCCTCAAGCTGGTCAAACCATCGAAAAAGAAACCCAGCGAGGATTTGACCCGCGCGCTGCAGGAAAGTCTCCAATCCGTGCGCAAGAGCGCCTGATGGCCAAGGAATCAACCGAACAGACCGAGGCCCTGAAACCGTTGTGGTCAGGTGTGGTGACCTTCGGTCTGGTCAGCGTCCCGGTGAGTCTGTTTCCGGCAAACCGGGGCTCGACGCTGCGCCTGCGGATGGTTGATGCGCAGGGAAACTTTCTCCAGCGCCGCTATTTCGGCACGGACGAGGGCGGCGCGGAGGCGGGCGACCCGCTCGATGCCGAAGACCTGGTGCGTGGCTATGAGTTCGAGAAGGATCGCTTCATCACTGTCGAGGACGATGAGCTGGATGCACTCGATCCCGAAAAATCCCGCGAAATCGACCTTGCGCAGTTCGTCGATCTGCACGCTCTGAGCCCGCTGCATTTCGAACGGGCCTACTTTCTGGTACCGGACGGCAGCACGACCAAGGCATATCGCCTGCTTGCCGAGATCCTGGCGCAGGAAGAACGTGCCGGAATTGCGACATTTGTGATGCGGGGCAAGCAATACCTGTGCGCCATCCTTGCCGAAGGCGGCATCCTGCGCGCGGAGACGCTGCGCTTTGCCGAGGAAGTCCGCAGTCCGGAGACGATCGGGTTGCCGCCCAGGGTGTCGGCAAATTCAGCCGAAATGAAGAAATTCGCCAAAGCCATCAAGGCACTGAAAGCCAATACCCTGGATCGTGCCGCGCTCGAGGATCAGCACACCGCCAGTATCGTCAAGCTGGCCGAAAAAAAATTGCGATCCGGCACCGATGTCATCCCCGCCGGCCCGGAAACCGAGGAAGTTGACGAAAGTACCACGAACGTCGTCGACCTGATGGAGGTATTGAAGGAACGACTTCAAGGCAAGCAGCGCGCACGTGCGGCCCCCGCAGACAGTGCCCGCAAAAGAAAGAGAGTGAATGGCGGCGAGCTCAAGTCGAAAAGCAAAACGGAGTTGTATGAACTGGCGCAGTCGATGGACATCCGCGGACGCAGCTCAATGTCCAAGGCCGAATTGAAGAACGCGGTAGCGCGTCACTGAAAAGCATTGTTACCGAACGGGCCTTTCCGAATAAAATCTGCAATCTGTTAAAATCTATGTAATCTGTGGACTAAAGGTTTTGATCCTGGCGCGGCGGAGTCTTCTACATAATCGGGTTGAAAAAAGCACCCCTTGAGTGTCTGTTAGCGAACGGAATGGAGACCGGCATCGTGAAAGACTGGGGCTGAAAGCACGCCAATCAGGAATGTGCTCGCTGAAAGGAGTTTGTAATGAAATCATCCAACCCCGATTCCGATCGCCGTAGCGCGGGCAGCATGCCCGGTGACAACGGCGATGGGAGCATAAAACAGAAAGTTAAAGAAGACGCCCGTGACGCGAAGCAC
>JAIVHD010000226.1:0-11131 GCA_020201235.1 Lysobacteraceae bacterium | reverse complement strand
GGCGACGCCAAGCGCCTGGCGCGAAACAATCCCGCCTTGTTCATGCTCGGCAGTATTGCGGTCGGCTTTGGTTTGTCGCGGTTCTTCAAGGCAAGCGCGGAGCGCGATCATCAAGGCGATGACACTTCTTTCCGGACCGACGCTCACCTGAATGGTGGCTCTTTTCAGAACGATGACCTGTCAGTCGGGATGCCCTCGCAAGCGCGGGGTCGCGATAGCAGCGAAACAAACACCACATCAACCGCCGCGAGTAATGGCGACGGGAGGAACTTGTTATGAAACAGGAATACGAAACAGCGACGGCGACACCGGCACCCGCGGCGAATCGTCAAAACGGGGCCGGGTCGATTGCCGATCTGGTTCGCAACCTCGCGACCGATCTGTCCATGCTGCTCAGTAAGGAAATGGAACTGGCAAAATCCGAAGTCCGGGAATCTGTTTCAGAAGTAAAAACGGCCGTCGGAGCGATTGCTACGGGCGCTGTCCTGGCTATGGCAGGGCTTGTCGTTTTGCTGATGAGCGCGGTATACGGACTCAGTAACGTCGTCGAACCGTGGCTCGCGGCATTAATCGTGGGCGCTGCCGCGCTGCTGATCGGCTATCTGATGGTCCACTCGGCCAAGGAAAAAATGGGTGCGAACGCCGTCGTGCCGGAACGCACGCTGGAGTCCGTTAAAAAAGATACGGCGCCAATGAAGAGGTCAATTCAATGAATAACACTAACGATACACGCAGTGAAAACCGTCCTCGCGCCGACGCGGGTCATGAGAATGCTCGAGAAAAAATCCATGGCAATGGTCACGACGATGGCCATGACAAGAGCAACAACCCGGATCGGATCGAGCGCGAAGTCGACCAGGCCCGTGCTCAAGTTGGCCGAACTTTGAGCGAACTGTCCGACCGGCTTTCTCCCGGCGAACTTATGGATCAGGCACTCGGCATGGCCCGCGAGCACGGCGGAGAGTTTGGCCGGAACCTGGGCACGCAGGTCAAAAACAACCCGATGCCCATGATCCTGACCAGCATCGGCATTTCCTGGATGATCATGTCGTCCGGCGACAAGGGCGAGGCAAAAGCAGATCGCGCCTACGCCTCGAGTAGCGATGAGGATGGCAGCAGCTTCATGGATTCCGTAGGCGATGCGGCTTCGAAATCACGGGACAAGGCCGCCGCGATGGGCGATCGGATGCACGGTGCAACGGCCAACGCAAAAGACTCGGCGCAACACGCCCGGGAGAGTCTGGTGCAGTTTTATCGCGACCAACCGCTGCTCGCGGGAAGCCTCGGTATTGCCATCGGTGCGGCCCTGGGTGCGCTGGTGCCACCGACCGAGGTCGAAGACCACGCGTTCGGTGAAGCGAGCGATCGCAGTGTCGATGCTGCCAAGTCCAGCGCGACAAGCAAGTATGATGAGATTCGCGAGTCGGCACGGCAAGACTAAGGCCGTAGGTAAGCTTGTTCATCATACAAACAGCGAAGCACCTTGCTTCGCTGCTTCTTGTTCAGGATGTTTGATTCGCGGCAGAATGCTCAATGCACGCGCACGTATTCCTTCCATGGCCCGGACCGCTGGCCGAGGCGATCTGAAATTACGGCCAATACGTCCCGGTTCCAGCTCATGCCGATATGGCTACTGTTGACTTCGACGTCCTGTACCCGGCTGGACCGCTTGTGGTGACAGCAGGTTTGCCACGCGACCACGCCATCCGATCGACTGTAGATCGAGGTGGTGCGCATCGGTGGCGGTTTGCGCAAGCGCAAGCTCATTGCGGCATCGATCGGGGATGAGCTGCCGTTCAGCAAGCGGAATAACCAGCCAACGTTGGTGAGGTCGGCTTCTGCGTTGAACGGGGTTCCCATCGTGATCACCTGGCGGACGCGCGGCGCCATCAGCTTGCCGATTTCGCGCGCAGCGAGATGCCCATGAATCGAACCGCAATGATTGCCGCGTGGGCCGGCTATGTCTGTTCGATTGCGTACGCCAAAAGCCATTGAATGTTGTTAGGTGCTCCAGCGCACCGAAGTCGATTGTGACCTCCCTCAAACTGGCCATGCCAGTGCGTACAAAAATGCCTTTTCATGCGTGTCGAATCGACTTTAAAGAGCGGCTACAGTCTGTTTTTCCGCTGCTCGGCTGGCAATGAACAACGTCCAGGACCACGGAGATAAAGATGAGCAAGCGATTAGCCGATTTTATTCGATCAGAACTCGAGCCGATTCTCGAGGAATGGGAAAGGTTTGCCGGGACCTTATTCCACGCCGAACATATGGGCGGGATTGATCTGCGCGACCACGCCGGAGAGATGCTTCTTGATATTGCCGACGATCTCGATACTGACCAGAGTGACTCGGAGCAGTCGGCCAAGTCGAAAGGCGACGGGCCGGAAGACCAGGATGAGTCCTCAGCGGAAGTCCACGGTGGCGATCGTCATGGCAGCGGCTTCAGCGTCATGGAAACCGTTTCCGAATTTCGGGCGTTGCGGGCGAGTGTCGTCTCACTCTGGACCAAAGCCTGCCCGATGGATTCCGACGAACATCGGGAAGACCTCACCCGGTTCCATGAAGCGATCGATCAGGCTGTTTCAGAATCGCTGCAGCAGTATTCGATGCTCAACGAGATGGAAACCCGACTGTTCGGCGCTATTCTGGTGGCATCACCCGATCCGATCTATGTCCTGGATCTTGAGGGCAAGCTCAGGTACGCCAATCAGGCCACGACCGATCTTTTCGCCCTGGACCTCGAGGCGATCATTGGTAAAACGTTATCTGAACTCGAATTTCCTTTTGCCGAAGAGATACAGCGCAACCTGGGAACGGTGAGCGCTGAGCAGTCGACGTGGCGCGGCAAGTTCGTGCACCAATTTGCGTCCGGTCCGGGTGACAGGTTCGACTATCTTCTGGCTCCGGTGCTTGACGAGCAGCAAAACACCGAAGCCATCGTCTGTATTTTCCAGGATGTTACCGAGCGGACACTTGCCGAGGAGAAAGTGTGGCACAGCGCCCATCACGATGAGTTAACCGGGCTGCCGAATCGCCGTCTTTTTCTGGACCGCCTGGAACAGGAGATCAAGCATTCGAGACGGAGTTGTGAGTTTCTTTCGGTCGTTTTCCTGGATCTCGATGGATTTAAAGAAGTCAATGATTCGCTCGGCCATGAAGCGGGTGATTTTTTGCTGATTGACGTTGCACAACGACTGATCGATTGTGTCCGGGAGGAGGATACGGTTGCCCGTTTGGGCGGCGATGAATTTGCTTTGCTTCTTACCGGCACCAAGCTGCGCGGCGATGTCGAGCTTGTGGCTCAGGCTGTCAAGGATACGCTGGCGTTCCCGTTCGAGGTCGCAAAGCGATCTGTCAACATTTCCGCCAGCGTCGGCGTTTCCTTGTTCCCGGAGGATGCGTCGTCTCCTGGCGATCTGCTCAGGGCCGCCGATCAGGCGATGTATAAGGAAAAAAACCAGAGTTCGAAGGGTTTTAGTGGGGCAACGAACGGTCACGGCAGTGGCAAGCCTCTAGTCTGAAACCTCGGCCGGTGACCGATGTGTGGCAGATCGCCGGAAGTACGCAGGGCCGCCACCTACTCCAATCAAGGAATCAACATGACGAACCAACATCAAAGCGACAGCAAGCGCCAAGCCAACCAACAGACCCAAGCTGGACAGCAAGGGCAGCAGCAGGGCAAGCCCGACGAGAAGCACCAGGGTAGCCAGCAGAAGCAGCCTGGACAACAGTCCGGACAGCCTGGAAAACAAGCACAGCAGGACAAGTCCAATAGCGGCTTGGATGCCCAGACGGGCAACAAGAACCGGGACTAGGACGGCAACATCACCACCAGCACGTCCGGTGGTGGGAATTGACAGCCAGCGCACTTGAGCGGCTGTCAATGAGCTGCGTTTAGAAAACGCGGAAGCCCCTGCTCCGGCAGGGGCTTTTTTCGTAGTAATCTCGTTTTACCCACTACCTGCCGTCGCGAGGGGTCGACAGGCCCTATGGCCGGGACGATGGGCGACCGAGCGTATCGGAAGCGGACTTGCCTGTACTAGTGTGCGTCAGCGCACACACAAGCCGTTGAACCTAAAGTAGAATGAGATTTCTAGGCGACTTTCGCGGGATGGCGGGTCGAGCTGCCGCGTTGTCGGTGCCAATGACCACCAACTACAAAAGGGTGTTATGCCAATCTCTGTACAGACGCAAACGGAAAACAGTCTTCTTGATATCCTTCCAAAAGAGGCCAAAGCGCGGATATTCCCGCGCATCAAGAAGGTTGAGCTGCCGCTGGGGACCGTGGTCTACGAGGCCGGGCAGACGGTGGAATACGTTTATTTCCCGTGCGACTGCATCATTTCGCTGCTTTATGTGATGCTTGACGGCTCGTCGGCCGAGATCTCGGTGGTCGGCAACGAGGGCATTGTCGGTATCGCGGTATTCATGGGCGGGGCGAGCACGCCCAGCCGCGCGGTTGTCCAGAGCGGCGGCACGGCCTGGCGATTGGCGGCGGCCGAACTAAAAAGCGAATTCAACCACCATGCGGAAATGCGCATGGTGATGCTGCGCTATACCCAGGCGTTGATCACCCAGATGGCGCAAACGGCCGTGTGCAACCGGCACCATTCGATTGATCAGCAGCTTTGCCGCTGGCTGCTGCTATCGATGGATCGCCTGCTGACCCGCGAGCTGGTCATGACCCAGGAATTGATTGCCAACATGCTGGGCGTGCGGCGCGAGGGCGTGACCGAGGCGGCCGGGAAACTGAAAAACGCCGGCATCATTGCCTACCGGCGCGGTCATATCACGGTGGTCGACCGCCCTGCGCTGGAAAAGCGCTGCTGTGAGTGTTACGAAGTGGTCAAGCGCGAGACCGATCGCCTTCAGGCATACACGATGTTCTAGCAGCCTGTCGGATTGGACACGGATCGACTGCGGAAACGCTGGATTGGGCCAGATTTTCCGTGCTTTTTCGTAAAACCGGCTTATTCACCACCCGGTCGTCGCGAGGCGGTTCCAGGCCTCGTGGATACGGTGTTTTCGTGACGACACGCACCGGAAGCGTACTCACCTGTACGGTGAGCATGAGCGACCGAGCATTGGTGAGCCCGCCGTATTTAATGAAACCAGCAGATTTAAACAGGCGAACCGGTTTCGGGTTTGCCTGATTTTACCGAAGGGGCCGCCCATGACAAGGTCGTTGGCACCCTCCGTTGATACCTCGGAGTTCGAAATTGCCGCCGAATTCAACGGCGGCGCACGGCTGTCGGAAAATTGCGCACGGGGCGTGCGTGAGTGCCTGGATCGGCACGGCTTTGTCGTCGTCGTCGACCCGCTGCTTGCTCGCCGGGAGGCGGATGCCGGACTGGGCATGATCAATCAGACTCTCGACAGCCCCGAGCGGCACGTGAGTCAGTAAACCAACCAACAACCCGCGTAGCCCGGGTAAACGCGCGCAGTCCGCGTAGCCCGGGTAAACGTGCGCAGCGCGTGCACCCGCGATTCGGAGCCCGATCGCGCCTCCGTTCCCGGGTGCGCTGCGCTTACCCGGGCTACGAAAACCCAATCCAACAGTCCGCGTAGCCCGGGTAAACGTGCGCAGCGCGTGCACCCGGGATTCGGAGCCCGATCGCGCCTCTGTTCCCGGGTGCGCTGTGCTTACCCGGGCTACGAAAATCCAATCCAACAGTCCGCGTAGCCCGGGTAAACGTGCGCAGCGCGTGCACCCGGGATTCGGAGCCCGATCGCGCCTCTGTTCCCGGGTGCGCTGCGCTTACCCGGGCTACGAAAACTGTTCAGTAACTATCCAGGATGTCAATGCATACTAATGCCGATTCGATAATCCGTGTAAATCTGTGTAATCTGTGGAGCGCTTTTCCGCAATGGCTGAGTAACGTAAATAATCAGGAAATCATTTGACAGCGTTCACTCGGGAACCGGTCGGTCAACCGGCGGCTTAATTTCAAACGTCCAGGAGTGGACGTCTGCAGGATCGGTCAGCCCCAGTTCGAACTCGATCTTTTCTCCGACCGCCAACTGTCGGGCGGGGGTGCGGAACAAGCGCGAGCGCCAGTGCGTCCCCGCGCTCAGCGGCGAGGTATCAAAAGCCAGATGGTCGTCGAAGACAACCCGGAAATAGAGCATCAGTCCATCCATTCTGCCGCCTCGGCAGGTCGTTTTAGCAACGTCGATGCGTTTGTCCAGTTGATCCGGCGAGTCCATGTGGTTCAAGTCGAGTCGCAGTACCGGTCGGGGCGCGCACAACAGCGTTTCCACTGATGACGGTTCGAGAAGACAGCAGCCATAGTCCGGGGGCTTGAAGCGTTCGACTTGAGGGTCATCGCGAAGAATGCTGAAGTCGATGCCATGCACTGGCTGCTCCCACAAAAACGGAATCCGCCGGTCGGAAAAAAGTTGTACGGGTTCGAGGAACAATTCGAAAACGGCGGGCAGAATCCGACCGCCCGGCTTAAGACAGCGCCGCTTCAAATCCAGCAGGTTGTCGAGCATGTTCTCGGTCAGCAACTCGTCACCGATCTGTTCATGGATGATCATCGGCCAGCATGCGTTCGTGGCTGAGCAGGCTGGTGAACTCGTCGCGGTTGTTCAGATCGTGGAGCAGGCTGCGGCCCGCCCGGGTGGCGCAAAGCATTCTCTTTGCCTGGCGCAGTAGCGATCGAATCGCGCGGCTGACAAATGCTGGCATGGCGTACCCCGGTTGCATCCGGATGCGCGGTAGATCGAGCATCCGCTTGCGGTGACAGCCTGTTGAAACGGCCGATAGTGACCGAGGATGCCTTGGCAATGACGCCGAGTCGGTGCGCTTGCGCACATGCGGTCGACGGTCGGGGCCGCTGTCCTCATCCGGTCGGACAAGGGGGGCGAATGTTCGATTGCGCACAGACCTGCTGTAGGGCTGCTACTACATTGCGCATACAGCAAACCGCTGCAGCGGGCAAACCGGCTAAAGGGTTGGCCAGAGCATCTTTTCTGGAGTGAGATCAATGACGTTCTTCAAGTTTCACCAAGCACTGCTTTTCGCTATGACGATGACCGTATGCGTGCTCTCCGGCTGCGCCAGTGGGCCCGACCTGCGTCGCGTACCGCCGGCTGCGGCTTCGAGCAACGCGGTAGAGGATTATCGGATTGGCGTCGATGACGTGGTCCAGGTTAGCGTCTGGGGCAGAGAGGACTTGGGCGTGACCGTGCCGGTTCGATCGGACGGCATGATTACCGTTCCGCTGATCGGCGATATTCAGGCTGGAGGCATGCGTCCCGAGGAAGTATCTGAAAGAGCGCAGGATCTACTCTCGGACTACGTCCGGGACCCCAATGTCTCCGTGATTGTCACCGAACTGCGCAGTCATGAGTATCTTTCGCGGGTCCGGGTTACGGGTGCTGTGAGAACACCCGTTTCATTACCACATCGCCAGGGAATGACGGTTCTAGACGCGGTTCTCGCCGCCGGCGGAATCAACGAATTCGCCGCGGCTGACCGTAGCGCCTTGCATCGTCGCATCGACGGCGAGCGGGTTGAAAGCTACGCGCTTGCTCTACGACAAATTCTGGAGCACGGCGATCTCAGTGCCAATCATGTGCTTGCGCCCGGCGACGTGATCACCGTACCGCTGCGCAACTTTTAGGATCGACCCGAATGAACCAACTTCCGAATGTAGCAGAGCCCCTTCCCCTGAGCGAATACGTTCCGGCCACGCTGCGGGAAGGTCAAAGGCGGCTGTTGTCTCTTGCAATCGTGTTTTCGGTGATCGCGCTGCTTGCCCTGGCCGTGGCGGTCATGTGGCCCAAGCAATACCGTGCCACGACCAGCATTCTTATTTCTGAGGACAACATCATCCGCCAGCTCATGGATGGTCGTGCTGTTCCGACCAGCATCTACGACCGTGCCGCGATTGCGCAGGAAGTCATTTTCAGCACCAAGGTCATGGATGAGGTCCTGGCGGCCGGCGGCTGGCTGAACGACACGCCGGGACAGGCGCAACGGGAACGGCTGGTTCAGGAGATCAAGCAGCGCACGACGGTTGGTTCGCCGCGTGAAAACCTGATTCAGATCGATTACTGGGATCGCAAGCCGGATCGCGCCCGGCTTGTGACCGCGCTGTTTGCCACGCTGTTCATGGCCGAAAGTGCAGTCGCCAAGCAGCGCGAGAGCAGTGAAGCATATGACTTTATCGCCACGCAGGTTGACAAATACCACGCCATGCTGGTGGATGCCGAGCATCGACTCAAGGCATTTCGTGATGCCAATGAAAACGCTCGACCCGGGTCTGGAGATGACGTTGAAGCGCGCGTTGCCGAATTACGCGCGCAGATACAGGATTTCAAGATCGAGCGCGGTGCGTTGTTGTCGCGACGTGCGTCGCAGGAAAGGCAACTTTCCGGGCTTGATCCCGAAATAGGCATTCGGACCTACCAGGCGCAGTTGCGCCAGCGCATCGCCATGGTCCAGGAGGAACTCGATACCCTGCTGCTGGACCTCCAGCCCAGGCACCCCGACGTGATCCGGGCCCGCTACCGGATTGAAGACCTCAAGGGCGAGCTGGCGGCCTCCGGCAGCCGAGAGGGCTTGCCCATCGACGGCACGGGCTTTAACCAGAGCGTGATGCAGCAGGAAATGAACCTGGACCTGACCGAGGTGCTGGGAACCATCGCCGGCCTTGATTCCAGGATTGTGGCGACCGAACGGCTGTTGCAAGAGGAGACCGTGCGAGGCCGGCGGGTTTCCGAATCGGATTTGCAGCATGCCGAACTCGTGCGCGACCACGCGGTCAACCGGACGATCTACGAGGATCTGCTCAACCGGCTCGAAAACGCGCGGCTGTCGATGAGCCTTGATGAGTTGGGGCGGGGGTTGACGTTCAGGATCCACGAGCCGGCAATGGAACCCGCGCGCCCATCGGGACCGCGATTCAAGCATCTGGCAGCGGGCGGCCTGATGGCCGCGATCGCCACGCCGCTGGGCCTGCTTTTGCTGTTTGTGCGGCTGGACCCGCGCGTCCGCTCGCCGGAGGCCATTGAGCGCGTGGCGCAATTGCCGCTGCTGGGCACGGTGCCGCCTAACCGGACCTTGCACGAACGCAAAAGACAGAAGGTTCATGTAGCACTTGCTGTGGGTCTTGTCGTTTTCACGTTGCTTTCCTATAGCATTGCCGCGTGGCTTCGAATGGGGGTGAGCGCATGACTCCCGGCAAGCGGTTCGACGTGTTGGCTCGAGATACAGTGCCAGCGGACAGTGATGCCGGGCTGGTCGAGCATCGCCGAAGGCGCTCGATTGCGCAGATGGACGAATCAGAGCAGTTGCTGCCGTCGAAAATACTCGAACAACGAGGCCTGATCCACGCCTCGATGCGCAACTCCGGTCAGGTCGATCGGGTTCGCGAACTTCGCAGCAACGTGCTGACAAGAAGTACGTTGAGAACCCCGGTTCTCATGGTCACCGGTGTCAGTCGCGGCTGTGGTGCAAGTTATCTGGCACGCAACCTGGCCGCATCGATTGCGCTCGATGAGGAAAGAACGGCGCTGCTGATGGAGTGTGACCATCGCAGTGCAACGCTGGCCAGCGATTTTAGCCTGCCCGACGACGCGTCGGGCCTGTCCGACTTGTTTGGTGGCGGCGTCCGTGACCTGTCATCGGTCATCCATCCCAGCGGTGTAGAACGTCTGCGCCTGATCCCGGCAGGCCGGGGCGTGCGTCGTGGCCCGGAACATTTCGCCTCGATCCGAATGCGGGCGCTTGTCAAAGAGATCCGTGAGCGCTACGACGATCGCTACCTCATCATCGACGCGCCGCCGGTTTTGGGTGCGCCGGATGCAAGAATCCTGTCCGAATACGCCGACTTGATTATTCTCGTTGTCGGCGAAGGTCGGCATCGGCCCGAAGTGATTCGGCGCGCTGCCGACACGCTGCCACCGGAGCGGTTTGCCGGTGTCGTCTTTAATCACCTGCCGTGAATATCTCGTTGCGGATATTCCTTTGCTGTCTGGTCGTGGCGTTGCTCTGCGATGCCGAAGTCCGTGCGCAGTTGCCCGTACCGATCGAACAACCACGAACGTTTGCGCTGGACCTCGAACTGGGTTTGGAGCACAGCGACAACCCGGGGCGTTTCGACCCGTCGGGACCAGATGAAACGCTGCTCATTCCAAGGCTGGTGCTGGATGCGACCCGGAGTGGGCGCTTGTGGCAGGCCAGCGCGAATGGTTTCATCGAATACAGGCATTCGATCGATAACGTGTTCGATGACGAGGTGCGCGCAAATCTGATCGCGCAGGCCGACTGGATGATCGTGCCGGAGTCGCTGACCTGGAAATTTCAGGATGTCGCCAGTGTCGAGCCGATTGACGTGACGGCGGTCGATACACCCGACAATCTGCAACAGACCAACGTGCTGATCACCGGCCCGGCCTGGCAAATTCGGCCGAGCGAGCCCTGGGAGGCGCTTCTGGATGCCCGTTTCATTCACAGCGCTTCCGATGAGATCGACGGCTTCAACAGCCAGCGCCTGAGCGGATCGGCGCGCCTGCTGCGCCGAGTGGCACCGACCCGGAACGCATCGCTGGGGGCGGAGTTCACTGATGTTGCATTTCGCGACTCGCCGACCGACATCAACGACTACCAGCGCGTGGATGCGTTCACGCGATTGACCTCTGTCCAGGCACGTACCGAGATTGATCTGGCCGCCGGGCATACCTGGATCGAACCGGATCACTTCCAATCCATCACATCGCCGCTGCTGCGCGCCACGCTGGACTGGCGCATTCGAGAGGAATCGCGCATGCGGCTGTCGGCCCGGCATGAACTGTCCGACAGCGTGCGTCAGTTGAGGACTTCGATCGACGATATCGACCTGCCGGTGGCGACCAACACCCGGCTGCCGGTCGGTTCCGAGATCTTCGAGCTCGACGAGGTCGAACTGGGCTGGTTTCAGACCTTCGAGCGAGGCACGTGGTCGATTGTGTCGTCGTGGCGTGACTACGCGTTCGAAAGGGAGCCCGATCTGGATTTCCGGGAAATCGGCGCGGCCGTCGTCGGCAATTGGCGATTGACTCCGCTGACGGCTCTGCTGGGGCGCCTCGAAATCGAGCGGCGGCGCTTCGACGCCGATCAACGGCGCGATACAGACTATCGCGG
>JAIVHD010000332.1 GCA_020201235.1 Lysobacteraceae bacterium | reverse complement strand
AGACCGAAAAACGCATAGTCGAATTCCGTGGTCTGTCCCAATGCGTCGGTGATTGCCGTGGGGTTGTCTCTGCCGTCGTACTGGTTGCTCAGGATGACCGTGCCGTCGGGCGCGGTCTGGGTCAGCAGCAGGCCCCGGTCGTTGTAGCTGCTGGCGTTGGTCTCGCCCAGCGGGTTGGTGTCCTCAATCTGGTTGAAGTCCTCGTCGAACGCCGCCGACCAGACATTACCGAGCGGGTCGGTGCGGGTCAGTTCGTTGCCGAAGTCGTCGTAGGTCCGCTGCGTGGTCTCGCCCAGCGCGTTGGTTTCGCTAATGACGTTGCCGTGGTCGTCGTAGACGTGGACGGTGGAGTTGCCGCGCCGGTCCTTGACGATTTCCAGCCGGCCTTCGATGTCGTGGGTGAACTCGATGCGGTTGCCGTCGGCGTCGATCTGGGCAATCAAACGCCCGTCTTCGTCGTATTCGTTGCGGATGGCCCGCACACCCCGCGGGTCGATGATGTCTTCAAGGAAATAGCCCGACAGGTATCCGAACTGGGTGACGTGCTGTTCGCGGTCGGCGAAGGCAATAAGATCCCCCACCCCATCGTACTCGTAGCTCAGCACATTACCCTTGGGGTCGACGATGTCGGTGATCCGGCCAGAGGTGTCGCGGTTGAACAGCACGCTCTTGCCGGACGAGTGCAGAATGCCGTCGTCGGTGTAGGTCAGGGTGTTGTCGTTGGGGTCGATTACGGTGCGGATGCCGAAGTTCTGGTCGAGTTCGAAGACGAAGCCGTCCTTGGTCGTCAGGGTGTAGTTCGTCGGGTCAGCGATGATGCTGAAGGTGCCGTTTTCGACCAGGTTGCCGTTGACCAGCCGCATGCTGCCGGAGAAGTCGCTTTCGGTCAGCGTCGACAGCGTGCCATCGATCGGCTGGAAGTCGAACTCCAGAAAATCGATCACAGCAATGAAGTCGTTGCATTCGTTTTTGATATGCACTTCGAAGGTTTCGACACTGCCGTCGGGCAGGGTGACGGTGACCAGCGGTTCGCCTTGCGGCAATACACAGAACTCAACAAAGGCGCCGAAGGGGCCGGACCGGAACTGGACAATGTCCCAGCCCAACCCTAGCCGACGCGACTCCTGGACGCGTACGTTCTGGTAATCAATTGTCCAGCCATGACCGAAGTCCAGCGGCTTGTGACGCTGGCGGGTGTCGTAGGTACGGCTGACCGTGATCGGGATGCCCGAGACCGGAATCGAGAGATCCTCGAAGGTGATCGAGAAGTGGCCGACTTTCATGTCGCCGGTGACGCGCACTTCGCGCGAGTCGACACCGGTGCGGCCCTGGTCGTCCCAGGCTTGCAGCACTATGCGGTATTGGCCGTTGAGCAACAGGGTCGGATCGAATTGGGCGAGGTCGGTCGGGTCAAATGCGTCGGTGCCTTCGGCAAGGATGGCGAAATCCTGGGAGCCAATCTCGGTGTAGGCCAAGATCCAGCGTACGATCCCGTCGCCCTGCAGCGCACCGCGCACGCCGACCGGGGTGGTGAGTTCAGCGTCGAAGTCGGGGCTGAGAAGTGTCGCGACCGGGCCGCCCTCCGCTCCCGGATCGCTGACGCGGAAAGTATCTTCGGCGCTGGCTTGTTCGAACCCGTCGTCGACGGTGGCCAGCACCGTTTGCTCGCCGGCCGCCGACGGCACAAACCGGGCGATCAGGCCTGGATCGACGGGGACCACCCCGCCGTTGATCGTGACCTCCGCCATGACCTGACCGGCGGCCGATTCGGGAAGCAGTTGAATCTCGACGGTCTGGCCAATTTCCGGGAATTGGGGGTTGATCACAAGCTCAAGCGAGAGCGGCACCGTGCCGTCCAGGATTTCAATCTGCCATTGCTGGAAGACGGTGAATTCGCCGTCGCTGACCTCGACCCGGACCGATGCCGCGCCAACCTGCTGCGGCGTCCAGCGCAACTGGCCAGTGGCACCATCGATGCTCATGCTGGCCGGGCCTTCGGCCAGCGTGAAGTTCAACACATCGCCGTCGGGGTCCTCGACAACCATGTCGTAGGCGTATTCCCGGCCAGTCTTTGCGCCGAAGGGCGGGCTGGAGCCGATTTCGGGCGGCCGATTGCCAACGGCAGGCGGCTGAACGAAAACGGTAAAGCGTTGAACGGCCAGACCGCCATTACCATCGGTCACCCGGATTTCGAACGCTTGTTCGCCCGTCTGGTCGGCGCCTGGTATCCAGCGCAACTGTCCGGTGACCGAATCGCTAACGGCACCCGCAGGCGCCTGTGCAAGCGCGAATGAAAGCACGTCGCCGTCGGGATCGTTGGCTTGGACCAGATAGACCAGTTCCACTCCGGCAGTACCGCTCATCGGTGGTGTGCTCGTGATTTCCGGCGGCTGGTTGACCGACGTGTCGTTGACAAGCACGGTGAACTGCTGGCGGGCGACACCGCCGCGGCCATCGCTGACCACAATGACGACAGGACTCGGGCCAACCTGCCCGGACGTCGGTTGCCACTCCACCCGCCCGCTCGTTCGATCTATCGTCATCCCGTCAGGTGCTTCTACAAACGCAAAGCTCACGGCGTCGCCGTCGGGATCCGATGCCTGAACCCGATACTGGTACGGCATGCCCACTTGCGCGGTTAAAACTGGTGCGCTCTCGATTACTGGTGCTGCATTGCTCAGCGAAGACACGACGGCCAGGCTGAAGCTTTGAATCGCATGCCCCAAGCGGCCATCGTCGACACGGACTGTAACCCGATGAAAGGCGATATCGTCGGTGGTTGGCCGCCAGTTGATCTCACCATCGAACTGGCCTATGGTCATGGTCGCCGGCGATTCAGTTAACGAGAATTGCAGCGGGTCTCCATCCAGATCCTGGGCCACGACGCGGTAGTGATACTCCGCGCCCGCCTCGACCGCGACATCCGGCTCGGAGGCAATGATCGGCGGATTATTGCCGGTTACATCCTGAACCTGAATGGTGAAGGTCTGCTCCGACACACCGCCATTGCCGTCCCGGGCATCGACTGTAATGGTCCAGTCCCGTATCTGATCGGCACCAGGCTGCCAAGTGATGTTTTCGCCGTCGAAGATCTGCATATGGAACGGCAAATCGCCGACCAGCCCGAACTGGATCGGATCGCCGTCTGCGTCCACGGCCTGGGGCGCGTACCGATATAACTGCCCGACGAACGCGGTCAGGACGGGTGCGGATGTGAACTCAGGGGGGTTCATTGGCCGGCCTGGGTATCACTTCGACTGAGAACGCCTGGACACCGCTCAAGCCAAGGGCATCGGTGACTCGGACGGTGAAATCGTAGGTCCCGGTACCGGGAGGTATCCATTCGAGCAATCCCGAAACCGGATCCATCGCCGCGCCGTCCGGCCCGTCGACCAGAGAATAGGTCAGCACATCGTCCGGGTTAGGATCGAGCGCGGTGACCAGGTACCGGTACGGCTCGTCCGAAAACGCGGTTTCGAGAGGGTCGCTGGTGATGACTGGCTGTTCGTCGAGCACCACAAGGTCGAATGCTTGTCGGCTTGTCGCGCCGAACTCGTCCTCGACATCGATGACAACCGGGTGGCGACCCACCTGATCGGCTGCGGTTACCCAGCGGATCAAGCCTGTCGTTTCATCGATGGTCGCGCCTGCCGGCCCCTCAATCAGACGATAAATAACATTTCCTCCATCGAGATCGGAAATCTTTACAGTGAAAACTGTATTCGATTGAGAAAAATTAAAGATTCCAAACCGGCCATCCAATAAGCGATCATCGGTGATCTGGAATTCTTCCAGAATTTGCCCTCCTTCTCGGATGCTTACCTTGATGTCACCGGGACGATAGTCAATCGTGTAATCGTATAATCTGTGGCTTATCCAGCCAACGTCGTTAGAATGCAGCGACATTCCTTGCACGGTGTTCGCGCCCTGAAAGTCCGGTGCCCCCTCACTGCCATCCGAGGGCAGGTCATAAATATTGAATGAATACCCTCGCGGTGTATTTCCTTGCGCGTTTTTTTTCCACTCGAACAGGTAACTTTTATAGATATCCTGGTAACCAAGAACAAAACCAATGAAGTCGTCATCCGATAAAGTCGCGACCAGCCAGGTTCCTTCAATTCGTTTATTGACTGCATTGAAATCACCGAGCAGCGTCGACGGTGGGTTATTTCCGATCTGGGTGGCAGTTAATCCGTCACCAGAAAACGACCAGTTTGGACTTCCACCATGCGCTGACGGAAATTCCGCCAATTCCCAGCCCCTGAGAACCTGCGGCTCGGGATCTGAAAGTCCGGTGCCGAGCACATGAGGAGTCACCGGCTCGCTGATGATTCGCGGTGGGTCGTTATCGCCCAGAATCTCGATTTCGACGATTGCGGGTATGGATTCAAGCTCGCCGTCGAAAGCCGTAAACCGGAATAAATCGAGTCCATCGTAGTTCGCGTCTGGCACATAGGTCAGCGCCGGTGGTGTGCCGATGATACGTCCGCGGGCGGGCATCTCCGTAATCCGGAAGGTCAGCATATCGCCTTCGCGGTCCGTGCCGGCCAATTCGATCGGGACGGCTATGCCTTCTTCCGTCTGCACCGCCCCGGGGGTTGCGACAGGTGCCGAATTCTGCGCAAACACTTCCACGTCGAATGACTGAATCCCGCTCGCACCGAATGGATCAAAAGCTTCGAGAACGACAGGAGCAAAACCAATATCATCGTCGCCAGGCTGCCAGGCCACCAGTCCCGATTGAGCATCGATGGTCATCGCATCAGGACCAGAACGAATCGTGTATGTCAGCGCATCACCCTCGTCCGGGTCCGTCGCGATGGCCTGATATTGATACGCTCTGCCGGAGACCGTGCTGGTAATCGGTGTAGAGATGAACGAAGGCGGCAGGTTAGTGCGCACGACCTGGATCGTCACGCGCGCTGGAGGTGAGGCGAGGTAGTCATCTAGCGCGATGAATTCGAAGTTATCCTCGCCGGTAAAAGCTGGGTCGGGGATGTAGCGCAGTAGTGGCGGTTCACCTTCGAGCCGACCGTGCTCGGGTGGCGTGGTGACCTCGAAGGTCAGTTCGTCTTCATCGGGATCGACTCCTTCGAGTTCGACATCCAGGGCCGTGCCGGCCTCGGTCTCGAGCTGCTGGACGAGCGCTTCCGGTGCCCGGTTGTAACAGTGACTGAACCCAAGGAACTCGAACGTAAACCAGCCGTTGCCGGGCAGGCGATAGTCCAGCAGGCGCACCCGGGCGAAATTTATAACCCGGTAATCGAGGTTGTTGCCCTGGCCTCGAAACTCCGACCAGACTGGCACTGTAATTTCGGTGCCAAGCAGTGCGTCAAGGTTGTCACGGATGGCCGAACTGTTCATCGCGCCGGGCGCGCCCTGGGTCCAGTCGCCCGGCGTAAGCAGCCAGTCGCTGTCATCGTCGGGGTTGATGTAGGTGTAGCTGTCGCCGGGCGGGACAAGACTGTTGGCCAGCACCGGCGCGCTCGGGTTTCCGGCCCAGGTCAGCCAGGAGAAATTGCCCGGTCCCGTGCCGCGCGGCAAACGGTCTACCTGCGTTCCCGGTTCGAGACCGGAAAGTGCATCCAGCGGTAGCGCGATCGGATACAAGGCGCAGAAATCGCCGGCACC
>JAIVHD010000106.1 GCA_020201235.1 Lysobacteraceae bacterium | reverse complement strand
TTCGCGGTCAACCGGCGCCGCCGGCCCGCCAGGCCGATAGCCTGCCTTCCGTATCCAGCAGGTACAACATGTTTCCGACCACCAGCGGCGCGGTCAGTGCATCTTTCGAGCCGCGCTCACGCGCGACAAATTCGCCGGTGTCCGGATTGAGCCAATGCACATATCCGAGGCTGTCGCCGACCGCAACAAATCCAGCGTGAAACACGGGTCGGGTCAGCTTGCGCCGCAGCATCTGCTCATTGCTCCAGCCGGTCGCACCGCTGCGACGATCGATCATCCAGACGACATCGCGCGAGTCCGATGCCACCAGCTGTGTCCGCGAGATCGACAGCCCCGAGTGCGAAGCGAGGTCCTTAACCCACAGGATGCGGCCCGAATCGAGCGCCAGCGACGCCATCCGGCCGTGCCGGGTGACCACATACAGGTCGAGCCCAACGATCGACATGGGGCCGTCGATGTCGGCCAGCCGATCGAGCTGCGTTCGGCCTTCCGGGACGCTGACGCGCTGTTCCCAAAGCAAATTGCCATTGGCCAGATTTAAAGCAGTTACCGTGCCGTCGTCGTGGCCGATAAAAATCTGTCCGCCTCGAATCGCTACATCCGAATTGCCTCGCAGGGTCAACAGCGGCACGCTGCGATCATAAACCCACAGTCTAAGCCCGGTTTCTGCATTAAGCCCGAAAACACGGCCATCAATGCAGCGCACCACGATCACGCCGTCGCGTTGTATTGGCGAGGCCAGAATCTCGGAAGAAAGTTGCGCACGCCAGATCACGTGACCGTCGTCCCGGTCGATCACCACCAACTGGCCGTTCAAGGTGCCGACCAGCACCCGATCATCAATGACCACCGGGCCCGAGGATAATTTGAACTCGGTGTCGAAACGCACGACGATCCGGCCACTTTCGGAATCGACGGCTTGCACGCGGCCCTTATAGTCGGCAACCCAGACCTGGCCATCGGCATAAAACGGCTTAAAGCCGGGCGCACTTTTGCCCGAACCGGAACCGACTGATGTACTCCAAAGCTGTTGAACCTGCAGCGAGGGGTCGAATTCGACCAGTTCCATCGGGTCACGTTCCGCGTCCTTCTGCGAAAAAATACTGCAGCCGGTCATCAGTAGAGCCGCCAGCAGCACCCAACCGGAACGAAGCGCGTTCATCAGGTCGACTCCGTCTGGCCGATTGCCGAACGAACCGCGTCAAGTTTGATTTCGACCGTGCGGAAACTACTGCCCTCGCCGCGCAGCTGATCCGCCGCGCTGGCATAGGCCTCGACCGCCTCGCTCAGCCGACCCAGTTCAAATAAAAGATCGCCCCGGGTCTCATGCCAAAGCGCCTCATAGCCGACGGCCGGCTCGCCCTGCAGACGCGCCAGACCTTGCTCGCTCTGGCCGCTGGCGGCCTCGACGAGGGCCATGCGTACACGGATCAGCGGCTCCAGCGAATTCCATTTCCCCGCATCCAGCAAGATCTGGTAAGTGGCCGCAGCCTGTTCCGGCTGATCGGCGGCAACATGATCTGCGGCAATCAGCATACCGGCCAGCGCAACATAGCCGTGCTGGCCGACCGCGTCGCGCATGGCGTCAAACTGTTCGACCGCCGACTCCGAACGGCCCTCGTCGAGCTCGCGCTGGATCGTGGTGTAATACTCGTTGGCCAGCACGACCTGCCCAGACTGGTAATCCTGCCATTGCCTCCAGCCAAAAATCCCGGCCAGTGCCAAAGCAATCCCCATCCCAATCGAAAAGCCGTTTTCGCGCAACCATTTGCGCACTCGTTCGCTTTGTTCGTGTTCGTCGTAGAGCTCTACGGCCATGAGTTCGTCCAGAATTAGAGTTAAATGAACAGTGAATGATAAATCAGTTCAGGCCCGCTCGCCGGGCCAAATCGAAGCGCTTGGCCAGCCAATCGGCCAGATCTTGCTGAGCGACGGTCTGCTGCGAGCGATCGGCAAGCATTTCCTTGACCACCACCGTACCGTCGGTTATCTCCTGCTCTCCAAGCACGATGGCAAGCGCCGCGCCGGATCGGTCGGCGCGTTTGAACTGGGCTTTGAAACTGCCGCCCTGAAGATCGACGACTGGTCGAAGTCCGGGCTGTCGATCGCGCAGGGATTCTGCCAACGCCAGGCGCGCCGCGACCGGCTCGGCGCCGAGCAAGTAAACATCCGGCAGGTCGGCGAATTCTCGCCCCGTCTGGCGAAGCAGTTCGATCAGGCGTTCCATGCCCAGCGCGAAGCCGATCCCCGGCGTCGACTTGCCGCCCTGGATCTCGACCAAATCGTCATAGCGCCCGCCAGCGCAAACCGTACCCTGGGCACCGAGCGCATCGGTGGTCCACTCAAAAACCGTCCGACAATAGTAATCCAGCCCGCGCACCAATCCCGGATTCAGGGTCCATGCAATTCCCAGATGGTCGAGCAACCGGGTGACTTGCCCGAAGTGCTCTCGCGCCGTTTCTCCAATATAGTCGGGAAAGTGCGGTGCGTTGGCCAGCAATTTGCGGGTTTCGGGCGACTTGCTCCTCGACACCGGTCTGATGGAACTGCCGCTGGCGACCTTTCTGCGGTCGCTCATGCCGAAACATCGGACCCCGATACCAAACCTTCAGACCGGGCGGGTTCAGCAGGCCGTTCTGCAATGCCGCGCGGACGACGCCGGCCGTGCCCTCCGGCCTCAGGCAAAGACTCTCGCCGTTGCGATCATCGAAGGCATACATTTCTTTTTCGACCACATCGGTACCCTGACCGATGGCGCGGGTAAAAAGCTCGCTACGTTCAACGATGGGTATTCGGATTTCAGAAAACCCATAGCTCGAAAGACTCTCGGCAAGGCGATCCTCCAACCACTGCCAGACGGCCACGTCGGACGGCAGAATGTCGTGCATGCCCCGAACCGATTGCAGGGTATTCATAAAACTCTCCATAAAATGGCGACAGACTTCCAGGAGCCTGTCAGATTTAACGCTGATCTAGGAGCCTGTCGGATTTAACGCTAATCTACTGCGGAAAAGCCGGATTGGGCCGGATTTCCCGCTTGTTTTCGTTAAATAGGCCCACCATTGGCCTTAAAAGATCGAAAAATCTGGCTCCAACCGGACTTTCCCTCAGCGTAGATGGGGTAAATTCGACAGGCTCCTGGGCTGCTAGTAGTCCGTTTCATGAATTCGCGCAAGGATAACAGCGAGCCGGATCGCACGCATCTGCTTATACCCGCCTTACTCACCACCCCGCCAATCCGAATGGCCCGGCCAACGACTCGTGAATTTAGCCCCGCGCCATCTGGCCGGATCACTCCGCCGTCGAGGGCCTGGCGGTGGACGGGTTGGGCGTTGAAAGCGCCAATTCGCCGACCGACAGTTCGACCACGCCCGCGCTATCCTCTCGTCCCAAGGCAACCGGCTGATTGTCGATGCTCAGCCGCGCAGCATTGCCTCGGCCGAGCAACAGCCGGAACGGTGGCCGGCCACGGTACTCGCGAACCACACCGGAGCGCAGCAGGTCAAATTCAAGACGCTGCCCGTCGGCCGACTCGATTTCCACCCAACTGTCGTCGGTCAATTCAACTCGTAGCGTCGATAACAGATCGGGCTCTGCGTCGACCGGCGCTTCGGACACACTCGGCGTGGCAGGCGCGTCTTTGGTTGACTCGAGTGGTCGAATGACACTGAAGGGCACGGCCGAGGCGGCTAGATGGGAACCCCGTTGATCGGCGCGCGCAGTGTCTTCCAAAGCCAGCGCTCCGGCAATGCGTTGCTGGGTCGTGGCTTGTGTGGCGGGCTCGCTTGCCGATGGCAGGTCGGCGTTAGAACGGCTTGAGACCTCGGCCTCGAAGAATCGCGCTCCGCCAAATACGAAAAAGTACACCAGGGGCGGAACAATCATTGTTGTAACAAGTAGATACGTAGCAAATTTGATAAATCGGTCGAACTTGATCCCGGAGGCCTGCCTCGGCATGACGGCCCTTAAACCGACCGGCTCCTCGTGCTCGAGTTCCGCCAGTAACGGGGCGTCATCAAGCCCAAGCAGGCGCGCGTAATTGGTGATGTAGCCGCGTCGGTAAATCGGTGCAATTCGCTCGAGCCGATCGGCTTCGAGGTCCTGCACGATGGATTTCGGAAGCTTTAATTGGCATGCGACTTCGTCCAGACCAAGCTGCCTCTGGTGCCGCGCCCTGGCAAGAGCCTCGCCGGGCTTCACGCCGGACGGATTCGCAATAGCCCCCGCTACCATTTTTATGTTCTGGTCATTCGCCAAATCAGTCATTTCTACTTATTCTGTTGCCTCATCTCGGAGGCTTGAGGTGACTCTGGGTATCGCGTTTCAAGCAGCGTCGCATACCGCTTCGCCGTCTCTTCACTCGTCAGGGCACGCTCGATACGATACCCAAGAAGCAACGAGGCCGGGCCCATTTGACCGGTTGATTCAAGCCGCTGAAGGAATGCCCTTGCCTGTAACGCATTGCCCTGTGAATAATACATTTGCGATAAGTTGAATAAAGCACTCCGGTTTGCCGGATCGATCGAAAGCGCGTCTCTCAAGTAGCGCTCGGCCGTAGAATCTTTTCCACCGCGCCGCGCGCACGCCCCCGCGTTTGCCAACACCACGTCGGGGGTCGAATAAAACGGATCCTCCAACGCGGCCTTGAATTGTTTGTCTGCCTCATCATATCGGCCAGCTTCGCACAGCACGGCCGCCAGGCTATTGTGCGCCGCTCCGTCCCCGGGCGCAAGCTCTACAGCGGTTTTCAGGTGTTTCAATGCTTGCGAATCACGCCCGATCGAGTCGTAGACGATGCCGATGGCCAAGTGCGCGGGCGCATGTTTGGGGTCCAGACGCACCGCAAGCTGAAGCTTTTCAAGCGCGATTTCCACGTTGCCCCGCTCCAGGTACCCGACGCCGAGGCGAGTGTTGAGTTCAGCCGCGCGATTCGGACTGACGCGATCCACGGTCGAGCCCGAACGGCGCGGCTGTTCAACCGGGGAGCTGCTTGCGCAACCGGTGAGCACCAGCACAAGCGTCAGTAGGGTGGTGCGAATTAGCGTCACGCCATCGCCTGCGCGGCCAGCTGGCGCTGGACCGTGGCACGGCGCTGACTGGTCGAAAGCACCTTGCCGACCAACTGGCCGCAGGCCGCATCGATATCGTCGCCGCGGGTCTTGCGCACGGTTGTGATCATGCCGCCGCGCCGCAGCACATCCTGAAATTCGGCAATGGCTTCAGGTGTGCTGGTACGAAACGGCGTTCCAGGATAAGGATTGAACGGTATAAGATTGATTTTACTCGAAAAACCCTGGATAACCCGCAGCAACTGCCGGGCCAGTTCGGGCTTGTCGTTTACGCCGTCGATCATCGTGTATTCAAACGTAATCGATTGTTTGGACTGCCGATCCACCAGGTAGCGCTTGCAAGCGGCCAAAAGCTCCGAGATCGGGTATTTCCGATTGAGCGGCACCAACCGGTTGCGCAATGCATCATTCGGCGCGTGCAGCGACACGGCCAGCGCAACCGCCGGACCTTGCCTCAGGGCGTCAATACCTGGCACCACACCGGCGGTCGAAACAGTGACCCGGCGCGCCGCCAGGCCTCCTGGCTCCGGAATAAACACTGTCTCGACCGCGCTGCCACCGGGCAGCGACATCAACCACTTGACGGTGCCATCGGCCGATTCCTGCTGCGTTAGAACCGACGGTGCCCGAATCTCTGCGAACTCAACCAGCCAAGCGCGCAGCGCCTGGCTGAGATCGGTCATCCGATCGAAATCGACCACATCGCGCTGATGAATCCACTGCAATACTTGACGCGCCCGAAACGGCTTTTCGCCGGCGGCCGCAAAGAACCGCTCCAAACCTTCCCGGCTCAGGCCCAGAAGATTGGTTTTGGCAGTGGTTTCAGGCATATGCTCGTGTGTATTCAAATCAACGGGAGTATATCTCATCAGCATCAAAGAAAAACCCGATCTCGTCAGCGGCTGTTTCTTCGCTGTCGGAGCCGTGAACCGCATTGGCATCGATACTGGTCGCGAAATCGGCCCGGATCGTTCCCGGCGCGGCCTGGTGCGGATCGGTCGCCCCCATCAATTCGCGATTGCGCGCGATCGCATCGTCGCCCTCAAGCACCTGGATCATGACCGGTCCTGAAATCATGAACTCGACCAGATCGCCAAAGAACGGGCGCTCCCGATGGACTGCGTAAAATCCTTCGGCATCGGCTCGGGAAAGATGCTTCATGCGGGCTGCCGCAATTTTTAGTCCGGCACGTTCGAAACGCGTCAGAATTTCGCCAACCACGTTTTTGGCCACGGCATCGGGTTTAATAATTGAAAGCGTACGCTGCATCTATAAATACTCCTATTAAATTCAATGAATTGAACAATATTTCAGATAAGGGACATGAGCCACGCCGCAGGCTTCTGCTCACGCACATGGTCTAAGGCGATTGTATGACGCGCCCAACCCGCTATTGTAACGGGAGCCATCCCGTCCGGTGACCGTGATCTGCTACTATCTTCGCTTTCGCGGCCCTGGATGAATCAACCTTGACCCACCCGTTTCTAAACACAGCAATCGAGGCCGCGCACAAGGGCGGCGACCTGATCATAAAATACCGCGACCGGGTCGACTCCATTCCGGTCGAGCGCAAGGCTCGCGGCGACTACGCAAGCGAGGTCGACCGGGCCTGCGAGGAAACCATTCGAGCCGAGCTCAAGCGCCGTTATCCGGCCCACACGATCATCGGTGAGGAAGCCGGCAAATCCGGTGACAGCGACGAAAACGTCTGGCTGATCGATCCGATCGACGGCACCAGCAACTATCTGAGAGGCATTCCGCACTACGCCGTGTCGATCGCATTGCTCGTTCGGGGCCGGGTCGAACACGGCGTAGTCTACGACCCGGTGCGCGACGAACTGTTCGCGGCCAGTCGCGGGCAAGGAGCAACCCTAAACAATCGAAGAGTCCGCGTCTCGGGCCGCAACAGTCTGTCCGGCGCAATCGTGGCGGCCGCCTTCCCGTTTCGTCAGCGCCGGCTCATGCCCGCGTATTTTGCCATGTTCAACGAAATGTTCGAACAGTGTGACGACGTGCGTCGGGCTGGAGCGGCCTCGCTGGACCTTGCCTATGTCGCTTGCGGACGCCTCGACGGCTACTGGGAACTGGCGCTGAAACCCTGGGACACGGCCGCCGGCGGCCTGCTGGTCCAGGAAGCTGGCGGCGTTGTGATGGATATTGCCGGCGGCGACAACTGGATGGAATCAGGGCACGTCCTGGCCGCGCCCTTCAAGCTCATCACACCGATGCGGCGGGCGATCGAACCGCATCTGACCGAATCGATGCGCGCCCGAACGGTCGGGGCCGGTTCCGAAAAGCGCTGATTGCGCGCGGCGGACAGACCGGCCTGAGCCCTCCGCAGGCCGGCTCGGCCGACTGCTCATCGACCGGTGATTTCTCAGGCGAGGGCCCGGATCGGCTCAACCCGACATCGAGATCGCCGGATGACCAGCCAGACGGCTTGTTCATTTGCCGGCACGCCTTTTTTCCGTCCCCGCGCGATTTTCCCAAAGCCCGCAGATGCGGCACCGGGCTGAGCAATGGCGTCGAGTCAGAAATGGATGCGACAGACGGTTTACTTGGTCTTGCGCGCACCATGGGCGGCCTTGCGCTCGCTGCGTGTGCGGGGCGGGCGCGAGCGATTGGCGGCGGCCTTCTTAAACGGCGTTTTCTTGGTCGGCGCGCGCTCCCCGTCGGCATTCTTGGCGCGCTCGGGCCTGGATTCGGATGGATCCGGCCTGGACGGTGAGGGCTTGGCGTACGCAGGCTTTGCGTGAGCCGGCTTGGAGTTCGCCGATTTCGGACGATCGGGCTTGGAGCGCGCCGGTTTTGATTGCCCGGGCTTGGAAAAGCCGGACTTGGAAAAGCCGGACTTGGAAAATCCGGACTTGGGCCGTGTCGGCTTTGACGGCGCGGGTCGCGGGCGGCTCTCGAAGTCCGGGTGGCTACCGTCGTCCGGCACGATCTGCAATTGTTGGCCGGCCACCCAGACCTTTTTCAGGTGCTCCAGCGCGCCGTTCGAGAGATTGGCCGGCAAGTCGACCTGGCTGTACTGATCGTGAATTTCGATCCGTCCGATCTGGCGCGCGCTCAATCCGGCTTCGTTGGCGATTGCACCGACGATATTTCCGGGCTTGGCACCATGCGCATGGCCAATCGCAACCCGATAGGTCACCAGATCGGCGTCAGCGCTGCGCTGGCGCTTGTCCTGGTAGCTGCGCGATGTGTCCGGTGCCGTGCGGTTTCGCGTTTCGCCGTGTGGCCGCGAATCGCGCTCGGCATCCGCCCGGTCCGCCCGGGTCTTGCGGCCGGAAGCGTGCGCTGCGGGTTCTTCCAGCAGCAGCGGCTCGTCGCCTTTGGCCAGCAGCGCCAGGGCGGCCGCGATGTCGTCCAGCGAGGCCCCGGTCGCGGCTTGGGTAGACTGGACCATTTCGTGGTAACGGCCGATTTCGTCGCTTTCCAGTGCGGCCTCGATGCGGCTTTGAAATCGCGCCACGCGCTGCTCGTTTACATCGCGCACGGTCGGTAGGGTCATGGCCTCAATCGGCTGTCGGGTCGCGCGTTCGATTGCGCGCAGCATGTTGCGCTCGCGCGGCGCGACGAACAGGATCGCCTCGCCCGAGCGCCCGGCCCGGCCGGTTCGCCCGATGCGATGGACATAGGCCTCGGTATCGTAGGGAATATCGTAGTTGACGACGTGGCTGATGCGCTCGACGTCAAGACCTCGCGCGGCCACGTCGGTGGCCACCAGAATATCGATTTCATTGCGCTTGAGCTGCTCAACGATTTTCTCGCGGTTCTTCTGCGGCACGTCGCCGTTGAGCGCTGCGGCTGAGAAGCCGCGCGCCTCCAGCCGGCCGGCCAGTTCTTCGGTCGACACGCGCGTGCGCGCAAACACCAGCATCGCATCAAACGGCTCGACCTCGAGGATGCGGGTCAGCGCATCGAGCTTGTGCACGCCGCCGACGATCCAGTAGCGCTGGTGGATGTTGGCCGCGGTCGTGGTTTTTGCACGAATCGTGATGTGCTGCGGGTGATTGAGATGCTTGTCGGCGATGCGCCGTATTGCATCCGGCATCGTGGCCGAAAAAAGTGCCTTCTGGCAACTATCGGGAATCCGCTCCAACACGTTTTTGACATCATCGATAAAACCCATGCGCAGCATTTCATCGGCTTCGTCGAGTACCAGGGTTTGCAGCGCCTGGATGTTCAGCGTGCCCTTGGTCAGGTGGTCGATCACGCGCCCCGGGGTGCCGACGACAACATCGGCACCGCGT
>JAIVHD010000331.1 GCA_020201235.1 Lysobacteraceae bacterium | reverse complement strand
GGATGGATCAGGCCGCCGTTGGTGAACACGCCCATCAGGCGGTTGCGCACGATGATCTCGCGGCCGCCGGTCGCGCGGAACTCGACGTCGTTGTCGCCGCGCGAAAAGCGCGGGCGGGCAGTCCCGGCCAGCGGGTCTTGGCGCACGAACTCGGCTGAGAAGGTGACGTTGCCGCGGCCGTCGGCGCTGTTGGCGCCGGCAACCAGTTGAATCGTTTCGTCTTCCGCGTCACCCTTAGAGGTGAAGCCCTTTCGGAATGTGAACTCCGCACCTTCATAGCGATCTTTCAGGATGACGTTGATGGTGCCCGCGATGGCGTCCGAACCATAAATCGGCGCGCCGCCGATACCGATGGTCTCGATCCGATCCACCAACGCAATCGGAATGACGTTGAAGTCGACCTGGAGACCGCCGTTGGTGCCGAAAATGGACGGCACGTTGGCCGAAACGAACCGGCGACCGTTGACCAGGGTCAGCGTACGCTGCGCGCCGAGTTCGAGAAAGTCGACGAAGTTCTGGCCGACCGTTGCAAACCCCTGGCCGAAATTGGGCGTAATGCCATTACCAAACGACGGAATTTCGTTCAGGGCATCGGCAACGTTGGTGAACGCGCGGTCTTCGAGAAGCTGCGCGTCGACCGTGATGGCCGGGTAAAAGGTATCGATGCCCGGGCGTTCGATACGCGAACCGGTAACCGCTACGCGCTCAAGATCCGCTGCACCCTCTTCGGTTTGCGCTGTCTCTTCTTCCGCTTCATCCTGGGCAAAGCCCGGTGTCGCGAAGCCCACGCCAACACCGGCGACCACGCCGGCGAACAGGCCGAGGCGAATCGCCTCAAAAAGTCGATTACGACTGCTTTCCATGTGTTTTTCTCCCGAGCTGTTGGATGGTGGTTCGATCACAATTGGAGATCAACGGTGCGTTACGCAAAAACCTCGCGGGCGCAGGGCTGCATGTTTTCGCTCGCGCCGATGATCGATGACGTATTTTTGGGTTCTGCATCAAACGCGGTCTGGCAGATGAATTGCGCTGATGAAACGACCAGCGTCCTTTTTAACGAAAAATTGAGGAAACTGCAAGCGAATTTAAGTATTTTTTGACAAATCGAGCTAAAACTGCCTGATTTCAGCAACGTTTTCCGACAAAGCGTGATATTTATCACGGTTTTACAAGGCAGGGCCAAGCGCCTGGCAGATAGCCGATATGCCGAGCTAAAGTGCGTTTCGCAGCTCGCGCGCGAGATCAATCAGGACTTGCGGCGTGTGCGGCGCAAACTTTTCCAGGTGTTTTTCGATCTGGTCAAATTCTTTGCTCCACTCGCGCGCGTTGATGCCGAGCAGGGTTTCCATATCCGGACGCTCGGACAAACCGCCGGTTTCGATCGCATCGGGCTCTGGCATCAGGCCGACCGGCGTCTCGACCGCGCCCGCCTCACCGGAACAACGCTTGAGGACCCATTCGAGCACCCGCATGTTTTCGCCGAAACCAGGCCAGATGAAGCCACCCTCGGCATCGCGCCGGAACCAGTTGACCTGGAAGATTTTGGGCGGCTGCGCAAGCCCGCCGCCGACATCGAGCCAGTGGCCCCAGTAATCGCCGAAGTGGTAGCCGCAGAACGGCTTCATAGCCATCGGGTCGCGCCGCACGACGCCGACCTTGCCGGTGGCCGCAGCGGTGGTCTCGGAGGCCATGGCCGCACCGAGGAATGTTCCATGGGTCCAGTCTCTGGCCTCCATCACCAGCGGTGCCAGCGAGGCCCGGCGGCCGCCGAAGATGATGGCGTCGATTGGAACGCCGGACGGGTTCTCGGCTTCGGGACTGTAACTGGGACAACGATCGATCGACACGGTAAAGCGCGAATTCGGGTGCGCGGCCGGCCCGTTTTTCGGGTCGTACGGACGTCCCTGCCAGTCCAGCGCCGGCCGTCCGTCGCCGAGCTCTTCCCACCAGGGCTGGTTATCGGCGGTGGCCGCGACGTTGGTAAAGATGGCATCGCGATCGAGCATCGCCAGCGCATTCGGGTTGGTTTTTTTCGACGTGCCGGGTGCGACCCCGAAAAAACCGGCCTCCGGGTTGATCGCGTACAGCCGGCCATCTTCACCGGGGTGCAGCCAGCAGATGTCGTCACCGACGGTGTGGACCTTCCAGCCGGCACTGCGATACGGTTCCGGTGGAATCAGCATGGCCAGATTGGTCTTGCCGCAGGCCGACGGAAAGGCGGCCGCGACGTAGCGCGTCTGGCCAGCCGGGTTCTCGATGCCAACGATCATCATGTGCTCGGCCAGCCAGCCTTCGGTCCGAGCCTGGTGACTGGCGATTCGCAGGGCGTGGCATTTTTTGCCGAGAAGCGCATTGCCGCCGTAGCCCGAGCCGTAGCTCTGGATGGCGAGCTCCTGCGGAAAGTGCATGATGTAGCGGCGCTCGGGGTCGAGCTCGCCGGTCGAATGAAGGCCGCGCACAAAGGAACCTTCGCGCTCGATGCGCTGCAACGCCGGGCTGCCCATGCGCGTCATCTTGCGCATGTTCGCGACCACGTAGGCGCTGTCGGTGATTTCCACGCCCAGACGCGAAAACGGCGACTCGATCGGCCCCATGCAATAGGGAATCACATACATCGTGCGCCCTTGCATGCAGCCGTCGAACAGCTCGTCCATCAGCGCATGCGCCGTGTCCGGCGCCATCCAGTTGTTGTTTGGGCCGGCCTCGTCGGCATCGACCGTACAGACATAGGTCAGGTGCTCAACGCGGGCGACGTCGTCGGGGTCGGAGCGATGCAGGTAGCACTCGGGATGGGTCACCGGGTTGAGCTCCATGAGCTCTCCGGTTTCGAGCATGCCGTTGGTCAGCATCGCGTTTTCCTCGGCGCTGCCGGTGCACCAGTGAATCTCCGCCGGTTGCGTTCGGCGCGCGACGGAATCGACCCATTCGGCCAGTTCGGTCAGCTTTGTGATCATGAATAGTTCCAGTTTTGAGGGTGAAAGTCGGTTCACTCAGGCCGGTCTGAATTCGGCCAGCTTGCGGTCGAGAAGCTCCAGCTTCGGACGAAGATAGCGCGGCATGCCGTTGTCGTCGTAGGACGGATAATCTTCGCCGCGGATCAGCGGCTCGAGATAGCGGCGCGCCGCCGCAGTAATGCTGAAGCCATCGTCGCCGATAAATTCTGGCGGCAGGGTTTTCTCGTGGTTGGCGATCTGTTCGAGCCTGGCCGTGGCGATGCGCCAGTTGTAGGGCTCGTCGCTGACCCGCTCGATCACCGGCATCACACCCGAGCGGCCCAGTAACGCCAGATCGATGGCCGCGCTGCCAACCGCACGCGCGTGCTCGACATCGGTGCGGGAGGCAATGTGACGCGCCGAGCGTTGCAGGTAATCGCTCACCGCCCAGTGGTACTTATAGCCGAGTTCGCGCTTAACGATGCTGGCCATCACGGGTGCGACGCCACCGAGCTGCTTGTGGCCAAAGGCATCGCTCTGGCCGGCATCGGCAAGAAAATGGCCGGCGGCATCACGTGCGCCCTCGGACACGACCACCGAACAATAACCTTGCTCGCGTACCGAACGATCGACCGCAGCGCAAAATTTCTGCTCGTCAAAGGCCACTTCGGGCAACACGATGACCTGCGGCGGGTCGCCCGGCTTGCGTCCGGCCAGACCGGCGGCCGCGGCGATCCAGCCGGCATGCCGGCCCATGACCTCAAGGATGAAGACCCGGGTCGAGCTCGAGGCCATCGACTGCACATCGAGGCTTGCCT
>JAIVHD010000105.1 GCA_020201235.1 Lysobacteraceae bacterium | reverse complement strand
AACGGCGGGGCGGTGAATAAGGCGGGGTTACAGCACTTGCAAACGGGATCACCGGCACACCGTTTGCCCGCAATTGGTCCATTTCAGCCGGGCTGATCGCCGCCGCCCTGAAGTTGCTGCAAAACGCTTTCGCGGTACGAGGCGGCAATGCAGTGCTCATAGTAGTTGAACAAACCGAGCAACTCGCTGGTGGCCATATTGGCTTCCTGGGCTTTTGCGATCGCGCCGTCGAGCAACTCTGTTACAGCCGCGCGTGCGGCGTCGGCGGCCTCAACGGCCTCGGGTGAACCTTCCTCGAATTTCGGCGGCTGGGTTGAATCTGTATCGTGTTGCGTCATTGGATAATCTCCTTGGCTAGTGTACATTTTTGAATCGTTAAAAAATTCGAACCCGCTGCATCGCATGAATGACAGCGGGTCGCGGGCTGGGTTGTATGGTCCGCGCCGGAGTGCCGGCGCTTCTGGCAGCCTGTTGGGTTTAATGCCGCGCTATTGCGGGCATTCGGCCAAATTGGCCGCTCTTTTGGGTTGACTCGTCGCTCGATTCGACTCAACAGATCGAATAGTTCGACTCCGCACCGACGTTTCCTCATCATCGAGGGGACAAACCCGAGAGCAACGATCGGTCAAGTCCGACAGGCTGCTAGGCGACTTGCGCCAGCCACTTGTCGAGATCTGACTTAACCTCTGCCAGGCCACAGTACCCTTCGGTGATCGTGACGATCGCAGACTGATCATAACCCAATAAGGTTGGCAGACCACGCATTCCCAATTCGCGTGCCAGGTCAAAATCATCCTGGGCGCGCTTGCGCATGGCGTCACTCTCAAAGGCTTGGGCAAATTCATCCCGGTCCAGGCCGATGCCGGCGGCAACCTCGCGCAACACTGCAGGATCGGTAATGTCTCTGTTTTCCTGGTAGAACGCCGCGTGCAATGCGCGCAGCATGGGCAAGGTGAGATCCGGATGATGCTCGCGCACGGTCACCAGGGCTCGACACGGCGGCTCGGAATCGTAGACAAAGCGGTCGCGATCGAAAAATCCGAAGTCGAACGGCTGGCCGGCTCGTCGATTGACATGTTGCCAGTGCTCACGCACAGCGGCCTTGAATTGATTGCTCATGGGCTCCGTGGCACCCGGATACAGGCCGCCGGCCAACACCCGGATCCGGGCATTGTCGCGGTACTGCTCGGCAATTCCTTCGATAACCGGGGAAAACCCCCAGCACCACGAACACATCGGATCGGCCAGGTAAACCAGCGCCGGGCGATCGGTCGCGGGATTTTGATTTTGGTTCAGGTTTGTACTCATAAGTTAATTGATCCTCCAAAGTCGGAGCTGTGACTGGACCGCGTTGAACATGCCGACAAGCTCGGAATCACCAGCGCCACCACGGGCGGCAATATTGAGCCCCAGCACCAGCCCCATCAGCAGGCAGGCGCGATCATCGGGCGATCCGGCGGTAATTTCGCCGGCCCGCTCTGCGCGAACGAGGGCACTGCGAAACGAGGAAAAGACCCGTTTACTGACATCTTCGGAGTGCTTGCCGATATTGCAGGTGTCGCCGCCATTTTCGGCCATCATGTTGATCAGCATGCAGCCGCGACGCCCATCTTCGCTGACCCAGCGCTTGAGCTTGCGAAAGAATTCCTCGACCACAGCGAGCCCGCCACCGGCGTTCTCGACCGGCTTGATCAACTCCTCCTCGATCATTTGGCCGTATCGCTGCAAAGCGGTATTGAGCAGCTCCTCCTTGGATCCGAAATGACTGTAGAGGCGCGAAATGCTCATTCCAGTCGCCACCTCGATATCGCGCATCGAACTGGTCCGAAATCCGTGTTTCCAGAATCTCAGAACTACGGCGTCTACCGCCGTTTGTATCTGGTCATCCTCGTCCATCGAAGGGAGCGAGTCAACGCTCTTTTTTCGGCTAACCATCACTTTTCCTCGCAAATCTTGCAATTTTTTTGCCATTGGCTATTGCAATTTTAGGTTTTTGGAGCATATGCTATGGATCAATTTAATTCAAGCGCTACAGAAATGAATACTATTGTCGATAAAATCCGCACACGTTTTCTTGCGTGGCTTCATACCAACCCCCAAAAGTCAGGAGACTTGAATATGTCTGAAAAAATCGCTCAATTGCCGCTGATCGAGTACGAAGACGCCGATCCGTTGACGAAAAAAATCTACGACGATGCCGAAAAGCGCTTCCAGATGGTCCTTAACATCTTCAAGGTGACCGGTCACGCGCCGGAAATGGCCGAAAAAATGTGGAACATCTTCTTCGAAATTCTTTCCGAAGGCGATCCTGAAACCGGTGTCGACTGGTATACCAAAGAGCTTCTGATTCTGAAGTCCACCAAAATGGGTGAATGCCTGTATTGCGTGACCCAGCACGAAGTGGTTGCCGAACGCCTGGGCGTGACCCCGGAAAAGCAGTTCGATATCGTCGGCCAGTTGTACAAGGATTCGCCGCATTACGATGAAAAAGAAGTCGCGATTCTCGACTTGTGTAGCCATATTTGTCTAGATCCGGAGCAGATTCCAGCCGAAGTCTGGCAGAAAGTCAAAGAATACTACAACGACGGACAGATCGTCGAAATCGTGGCCACAGTCGGTGCCTATATCCAGGTCTCGAAGTTCGGCGACGCAATGGGCGTTCAGCTCGAAGATGCGTTTACCGGCCATGAGCCCCGCCTGTTCACTAAGGAGCCGCCGAAGTCCAAGGCCGCTGCCGGCCACCTCGAACACTTCATCTCCCGCACCGGCTGAGCTCTAGTCCCGGCGCCCAAACAATCCCGTTACATTCTTTAACTCCTCCGGAGATCGAAAAAATGACTGCAGTAGCACTGGTAGAAAACCCAACAAATGAAGATGTACGCAATGCCTACAAGCTTGCTGAGAAACACTTTGGCCACGTCCCGAACCTGGTCAAGGCGCTTGGCTCCAACCCGGCAATGTGCAAGACGCTGACCGAATTCGTCGTTCTATTCCTCGACGAGGGAAAAGTTTCCTGGAAATTCAAGGAACTGGTCATTCTGAAAACCCTGCGCAGCATCAAATCGTTTTTCAGCTACAGCGCCCACGAAGCGTTGGCGATCGAACTCGGAAATTCCGTTTCCAAGGTCGGCTCGGTAGCAAACTCGCTTTGGCAGCTCAACCCCGAATATACCGATGGCGAGCGGGCCGTGTTTGAACTCGTCGACCAGGTCGCGCTCGACGCCAACGCGGTCGGAGACGAGATTTGGGACAAGTTGCGCGCCCACTGGTCATCGGCCCAATTGGTCGAGCTTGATGCATTGATTACGACCTTCATTCTGATCGGCCGCCTCGGCGATACGCTCGGAATTCCCGAGCCGGTGGTCTTCAAGCGCAGCGTCGCCTGATTCGTAAAAGCAACCGAAATCAACCTGCAAAGGATTGATTTTAAAAGTATAACAGCCGGTTCGAACGAACCGGCATCCAGGGGTAGGAGATACCATGAATATGAACAAGATCAATCGTAAAATACAATCAGCCGTGGTCGCCGCGGCGCTGGTGCTGGGTTGTGCATCATCGGCAAATGCCGCCATCACGCTGGTCCAGACCGAGGATGGCTGGACTGTCCAGTTGATGGGGCTGATCAGCGCTTTCACCGGCAATTCCGATTTTGACAACGGCGAATCGTCGACCCGCGTCATTACCGGATTCAACCCGTCCAAGCTCGAAGCCGTGGTCGTGGCACCCGAATACAATGGAATGACCATTTCGGCC
>JAIVHD010000330.1 GCA_020201235.1 Lysobacteraceae bacterium | reverse complement strand
CCATTATCGGGAGGGCCTGCGGCTTGGTCCGGCTAAAATGCGGTTAACCGCAATCGCGTAATCCAAGGAATTTCCTGATGCACTGGTTTTATCTGGCAATCGCTATTTTCAGCGAAGTGATCGGCACGACCGCACTCAAGGCGGCCGAGGGGTTCACCCGTTTGGGTCCGTCGTTGCTGGTGGTGGTTGGTTATCTGACGGCTTTTTTCTTCCTGGGCCTGTCGTTGCGGGTTCTACCGGTTGGCATCGCCTATGCGCTGTGGGCCGCATTGGGCATGGTCCTGATCGTGATCTCGGGCTGGCTGTTTTTCGGCGAGCAGCTTGATGGCTGGGCAAAGCTTGGACTGGCGTTGATCATCGCCGGCGTTGTGCTGGTCAGCGGCGTGTCCGGCAACGTCCGGGGTGCGCCCGGAGCGCTCGATGAGTCGGCGGCATCGAGCGATGCGTCGACGCCTCATTAGCCGCGTGGCCCACTGGGAGCCTGTCGGATTTTGGCAGGCGATAAATTATGAGTGTAATAAAAATGCAATAATAAGCAATATAAAAAGTGATCGGGAACAGCGTGTCGCCAATCAATCAACTGGTCGCTTTCGTAGTCGCAAGCCTTGTTCTTTGGGGGTTGGTCCCGACTTTGGCCGTTGCTCAGGCCGATTCTCCGGAGTGGCGTATCACGGGCGATTTCCGCTCGATGTATTCGACTGCCTGGCGCGATGCGCGCGACGGTAGCGAACGCGACAGCGATACGCTGGGTGCACGCTTTCGGTTGCGCCTGGCCCGCGACTTGAATTCAAGCTGGCGTGTACAGACGCGGTTTGCAACCACCTTCGAGGACCAGGGCAACGATCCGCAATTGTTCATTCGCTCCAATCGCAAAAGTCCGACCCGCATCGAGCCCGGCTCGGCCACATTCGACGAGGCCTTCCTGCAATACCGCAGTCTGGACCGCGCCACCGAAGTGCGCGTCGGACGCATGCAGAGCTCGTTCAAGTTGCCACTGATTACCGGCAAGAGCCTGGACCGCAACCAAGCCTCGAACATCAATATCGGCTGGACCGATGGCATTCTGCTTCGCCGCAGCCTGCCCGGCGGCTGGCAGGCGTCGCTGACCGGCGGACCGCAACCAAGCCTCGAACATCAATATCGGCTGGACCGATGGCATTCTGCTTCGCCGCAGCCTGCCCGGCGGCTGGCAGGCGTCGCTGACCGGCCAGTACAACAGCGCCGATGGCAACGGTACGGTGCTTCGCGGGCCGCTGGATTTCAGCGATTCGGGCAGCCGAATCAGCACCTGGGCGACGCTGGAGAATCACGAGGGACTTGGCCCGGTCTTTCTGCGCGCGCTGACCCTGACCTGGTATCCGGATACGCTGGCCGGCAACGGTACCGCCGATCCCCGGCGCGAGGACTACGTCGCGGCCACGCTCAAGGCGGCGGCCGGCTGGGCAATTGGCGATGTCTTCAGCCGCGCCGCGACCCGGTTGGTGCTGGCCGGATCGGTCGGCCAGGCCCTTAACCGGCCGTCGAAGCAGACCATGCGCCTGCCGCGAGAAGGAGAAAGCGATGGGTTTTCCTGGCAGCTTGGTGCCGACCTGGTCGAAATCTTCCCCAACCACACCGTCGGTGTGGTGACCGCCCAGGCCGACGCCGGATGGCTGATTTCAAACGACTTTCGTCAAAACGACTCGCTGGCGGAATTGCGCTGGCAGTGGCAGGTCAGCAAGCCCCTGCTGCTCGAGTTCAGGGCGCGCTGGCGCCGCGAAATCGACGTGCTGGCCGACCTTGCCGACAAGCAGCGGGATCGCGACGTGCGTCTGCGCGCGACCTGGAAGTTCTGATCTCGATCATCTTCACCCCTCTGTTTATCAGCCGGGTGCGATTGCCGGCCTGCTGCACTCCGGCTCGTGGCTGCCGTCGGCACCGGCCATGGTGTGTTGCCGGGTCTGCGATCAGTCCGCTGGTTCCGAAAATGGGATTTGCAGTCCCATGGCTGAGGCCGTCTGTTGGGGCGGTTTCCGACGCGCGTTCTGTAAGTTAATGAAAAGATGGATTAAGCGATTTATGGCATGAATATTGCTTGTACGCTGGCATGGATGTTATTCGACCTGAATTGAAGAGCCGGCGTCGTCGTCGCCAGTGGATAATCGCCGGCATCATCGGGCTGGTCTGTATCGGCCTTGCCGGTTTCGTCATGAGTCTGGATCCAGCGCTACCGAAAGTGCCCAGGGCATCGGCCTGGATCGGCACGGTCGAGCGTGGCGATTTTACTCGCGAAGTGCGCGGACCCGGCAGCCTGGTGCCCAAGGTCATTCGCTGGATTCCGGCGGCCAGTGGTGGACGTGTGGAGCGCATTGTGGCTAAACCGGGCGTACGCGTCGAGCCGGATACCGTGCTGGTTGAGATGTCCAATCCAGAACTTGGCCAGCAGCTGGAAGAAGCGCGCTGGGCGGCGGAGGCGGCCCGGGCCGATCGTGATTCGCTGGCCGCCGAACTGGATCGCGCCTTGCTTGATGCGCAATCGGTACTGGTCGCGTTGCAGTCTGATGCAGAGTCAGCCCGCTTGCTGGCCGATGCCGAACGAGTGCTTTCGGAAAAGGGCATTGTCTCCAGCATTCAGTTTCAGCAGTCCGAGCTGCGCGCCAACCAACTCGAAGTTCGCATCGGTTTTGAGCGCCAGCGTGTCAAACGGCTTAGTGCGTCGCACGAAGCCCAGCTGGCCGCTCAGGATGCGCGCCTGGAGCAGGCCGCGCGGCTGATTGAACGCCGCGAGCAGCAGGTCCGCGATCTCGGCATCCGGGCCGGCATGGCCGGCGTGTTGCAGGACATCGCGGTTGAGCCCGGCCAGCAAGTCCAGCTCGGTGCCAATGTGGCGCGCGTCGCCCAGCCAGAGGAACTGATCGCCGAGCTTCGTGTTGCCGAGACCCAGGCGCGCGAGATCCAACTCGGCCAGCAGGTACGGGTGGATACCCGCAACGGTATCGTGCCCGGCAGCGTGATTCGAATCGATCCCGCAGTGCAGAATGGTACCGTGCAGGTGGACGTTGAATTGACCGGCGAGCTGCCGCCGGGCGCGCGACCCGATCTTTCGGTGGATGGCACGATCGAGCTCGAGCGTCTGGAAGACGTATTGCACGTGGGTCGACCGGCCTCCGGCCAGCCCGACGGCCGTGCCTCACTATACCGGTTGGTCGATGACAGCATCGCCGAGCGTGTTGTCGTGGAACTTGGTCGCGCGTCGGTCGGGCGGATCGAGATCCGCTTCGGGCTGGTACAAGGGGATCGGGTCATTCTCTCCGACATGTCGCAGTGGTCGGAGCACGACCGCGTGCAACTGAAATGATTTGCAATATTGCATCTCTATATGGCCATCAGGCACGCCTGTTTGGCCAATTGTGCAATCTCGGAGCCAGCTTGCAGGCGAAAAAAAATTGATCAAAAAGATTCGCCTGCAAGCAGGCTCCTACTGAAGCTTTATTTAAGCCAATCGACTGACGAGATATCGATATGAACGAACAGCAAGCACTAATCCATATGCAAGACATTCGCAAGGTGTTTTACGCCGACGAAGTCGAGACGCATGCACTGGCCGGTATTCACTTGGATATTCACAGGGGCGAATATTTGGCGATCTCCGGTCCGTCCGGCTGCGGAAAATCCACGCTGCTGTCGCTGATCGGGCTGCTCGATACGCCAACCGACGGCCATTACAGGCTCAACGGTGTTGCGGTCGACGATATCAATGCCAGCCAGCGCGCGAAGATTCGAAACAAGGAAATCGGCTTTATCTTCCAGGCGTTCAACCTGATCGGTGATCTGAACGTGCTGGAAAACGTCGAGCTGCCGCTGACCTACCGCGACGGGGTCGGCAAGTCCGAGCGCCGCGAACGCGCGATGGAAGCTCTGAACCGGGTCGGCATGGCCCATCGCGTGCGCCATTTTCCGTCGCAGCTTTCCGGCGGCCAGCAGCAACGCGTCGCGGTGGCGCGCGCGCTGGTCGGCCAGCCTTCAGTGCTGCTCGCCGACGAACCGACCGGGAACCTGGATTCGAAAAACGGCGAGGCAGTCATGGCCATGCTGGCCGAACTGCATGCCGGTGGCGCGACCATCTGCATGGTCACCCACGACCCGCGCTACGCCGACTTTGCAGACCGGCAGGTATTCATGTTTGACGGCCAGATCGTCGATGAGGAAACGCTCGGCAAGCTCAGACAAGAAGAAGAGCAGCGTCTCGAAAAGCAGATCAGCCAGGCGCGCGCGCGGCGCGATGCGGTCGTTGACGAGGTGCCGGGTTCATGAGCGTCCACCCGGCGCTTCGCGATGCGCTGCGCCCCTTGCTGCGCCGCAAGGGCATGACCGCCACCATTGTCATCATGCTGGCCCTTGGCGTCGGCGTAAATGCCGGCATCTTTTCGATCTTTCATCAAGTGTTGTTGCAGAAGCTGCCGATGGCGCAGCCCGACGAAATGTACGCGCTGGCCTCGCCGGGGCCGCGGCAGGGCGCGAACAGCACTGACGGCACCGGTCGTGATGAGTTCGTGTTCAGTTACCCGATGTGGCAGGATCTCAAGGGCATCGAGGCACCGCATGACGGGCTGGCCGGATTCCGGAATTTTGGTGCGAACCTCGGGTTCGAGGGCCAGACGTCAAGCGCTTCGGGCAGTTTTGTGACACCCAATTATTTCGACGTACTGGGCCTGGCCCCGACGTTGGGCAGGCTGTTCCAGCCCGGTGAATACACCGAGGCCGGCGAGGGGACGGTCGTGGTGCTGGCTCATGACTACTGGCAGCGCGAGTTCGGCGCGGATCGTGGCGTGATCGGTCGCACGCTTGTGATTAACGGTCGGTCGTTGGAGATTATCGGGGTTGCTGCG
>JAIVHD010000329.1 GCA_020201235.1 Lysobacteraceae bacterium | reverse complement strand
CTATTCGTTTGGCCAATTGCCGCGTGCGCCAGCTCCGACGCCTGCGCCGGAACCGGTTGCAGCTCCGGCACCGCCTCCGCCGCCGCCAGCTCCCGCACCGGCACCGCGACCGGAGCCAGAGGTCATTTTCGAATTTGACAGCACGGTCACTTTCGGTTTTGATTCGGCTGTCATTCGACCCGAGGCCGAGTCCGAGTTGAATCGTGCGGCCGGCATCCTTCGTCAGCGCGACGAAATCATTCTGCTTGAAGTGGCCGGGCATACTGACAGCGTCGGCAGTGAAGAATATAACCGCGACCTGTCGCAACGCCGGGCTCAGTCCGTGGCCGACTATCTTGAAAACCGGGGTATCGCCAGAGAACGCATGCGCGTTGTAGGATTCGGCGAGAGCCGTCCGAAGGTTTCGAATACAACGCCTGAAAACCGGGCGATGAATCGTCGGGTTGTGTTGTCGATTCTCCAGCGTCGCAACTGATCCGCGATCGCGAAGCGCAAGACCGAGTCCCCGGACCCGCGTGGCGGGTCCGGATTGGCCGTGACGTCGAGTGATGATCCGGTTTATAAAGTAATGAACGGCCCGCCTGGCGCGGGCCGTTTTTTTTTGGTTTGAGCTCTTCCCGGTCCCGGAGTCTTTGTCTACCCAGCTTAGCCCGTCTTATTGAGCAGCCCTCCTGCTGCCAGGTTGTTGTTGACTTGCCGCCAGAATCGTTTGCGCCGCGGTTTCAGCGTGCTGCGTGGGCCGCTGGCCAATATGCCCCTAAAGCGACGGCGCCGTTCGTGGCTCATTCTTCTATGGCTTGACGTGCATAATGGCGAATTGCATTGAGCATCGCATTGAGCCCGTTGGCCCGGGTCGAGGACAGGTGTTCGCTGAGTCCCAGCTCACGAATGAAACGCGGCTCGGTCGCCAGAATTTCACTCGCTCGGTGCCCGGAATAAACCCGCATCATCAGGTAAATGAGGCCGGAAACGATGGCTGCATCGCTGTTGGCGCGAAACTCGAGTCGTTCGGCGTCGCCTTCGACGTGCAGCCAGACCCGCGATTGACAGCCTTCGAGCAGCACATCGTCGCGCATCTCTTCGGGCCTCAGGGGTTCGAGCTTTTTGCCCAGGTCGATGATGTACTGATATTTGTCGAGCCAGTCGTCGAATAATTCGAATTCGTCGACGATTTCGTCCTGGACGCGCTCGATACTCATGCCGGCTGCTCTCCTTTTGATTTGAGCTGCCAGCGGGTCTCGCCTGGCGTATCCTCAAGCTCGATGCCCATTGCGTCGAGCTGGTCGCGAATCCGGTCTGCGGCGGCAAAGTCGCGTTCGCTTCGTGCCACGGTTCTGGCCTCAACCAGACGATCGATTTTGGCCGGGTCGATGGTGCTTTTTTCGGTTCGGCTTTCGTGCCACAGCTCCGGCTCCTGAAGCAGACCCAGCAACTCGCCGGAGGCAATCAGTTCTGCGATCAGGCGCGCACGTTGCGCATCATCCGGCGTCTGGCCGATGCGGCGCGCCAGGCCATTGAGTTCGGCCAGCGCGGCCGGCGTATTGAGGTCGTCCTCCAGTGCCTGAACAACCCGCTCGGCAGGCTTGCCTGTACCCGCTGCGGTGTCGAGCTGTCCGGCCGCATCTTCAAGTGTTCGATAAAGCCGGTCCAGCGTGGTCACGGCCTGCCGCAGCGCGGTCTCGGACCAATCCAGCGGTTGCCGATAATGTGCCGAAAGCAGCACGTAGCGCAATGCCTCACCCGGCCACTGTTCGAGCAGGTCGTGCACGACCATGGTGTTGCCCAGGCTCTTCGACATTTTGCGCTTTTCGACCGTCACGAATCCGTTGTGCAGCCAATAACGAGCGAAGCTTTCGCTTGCGTGCGCGCATCGGCTTTGCGCGATTTCGTTCTCGTGATGCGGAAACACCAGGTCCTGTCCACCGGCATGGATATCGATGACCGGCCCGAGGTGGGCGGCACTCATGGCCGAGCACTCAATGTGCCAGCCCGGTCGGCCGCGGCCCCAGGGGCTGTCCCAGCCGGGCTGAGCGTCGTCGGATGGTTTCCAGAGCACAAAATCGGCCGGGTTTTTCTTGTAGGGGGCGATTTCCACGCGCGCACCGGCGATCATTTCTCTGCGGTCGCGCCGCGACAAGCGGCCGTAATCCTCGAACGATGTGACATCGAACAAAACATGGCCCTCGGCCGCGTAGGCGTGTCCGCTTTGGACCAGGCGCTCGATCATCGTGATGATCTCGGCGATGTGATCGGTCGCGCGCGGCTCGATTGTCGGCCGGCCGACCCCAAGGGCGGCCATATCGGCGTGGTAGGCCCGCGTGAACTGGCGCGTGATCACGCCAATTTCAATGCCCTGGTCGGCCGCTGCCCGGTTGATCTTGTCGTCGACATCGGTGATATTACGCGCATAGATCACATTGGGATAGCGGCTCTTGAGAAACCGGAACAGCAGATCGAACACGACCGCCGGACGCGCGTTACCGATATGGGCGTAGTTATAGACGGTCGGGCCGCAGGCGTACAGCGTGACCCGTTTTGGGTCCAGCGGCTGGAAGACCTGCTTTTTGCGTGTCAGCGTGTTGTACAGCGTCAGCGGCATGGGTTTTGCCGTTCCTTGTGAGTCAGAGGGGTACACTACTCAAAAGTCTAACGGATTCGTCGCCCGACCATGACATCAAATCCCGTTCCCCCGAAGCGCAAGCGTCTCTATCGCCAGCACGTGGCCCGCCTGCGGCAACAGGCCGAGGAGCTGCTCGCCCGGGCCGGCTATGATCGGCTGCTGATTCATTCCGGCCGCCCCAGAGTGCGCTTTCAGGACGATTACCAGCCGCCGTTTCGCGCGCATCCGTATTTTGTCGCCTGGCTGCCGTTGCCGCGGCACGCCGATTGCCTGCTCGAGATCAATGCCACCGAGCGACCGCGGCTGTGGCTGCTGATGCCGGAAGACTTCTGGCACGCACCACCTGAACCGCCCGAAAGCTGGTGGGCCGATTGTTTCGAGATTGAAGTGGTTTCGGACCCGCAGCAATGGCAGCCTGCCCTCGAAGTGGCCCGGGCGACCGCGCTGATCGCCGATCCGGCTGATTTCACGACGCTCGGCCGGCACGCCGATCTGAACCCCGACGGGGTGGTCGCGGTCCTGGATGAGCATCGCACGGTCAAAACCGATTGGCAAATCGAATGCATTCGCGCGGCCAACCGAATTGCAGTGGACGGCCACCGGGCCGCCGCCGATGCTTTTCATGCCGGCGCAGGTGAACTCGACATCCACCTGGCCTATCTCAAGGCGGCCGGCCAGGATCACGATACCTTGCCCTACAACAGCATCGTCGCGCTCAACCAGCACGCGGCCGTACTGCACTACCAGAATCGGCAGGCCCATGCGCCGCCGTCGCGCAACAGTTTTCTGATCGACGCCGGTGCCGACTGCTACGGCTATGCGGCTGATATTACGCGGACCTACAGCGCCGACGATGGGCTGTTCGCGTCGCTGATCGAACAGATGGACGCATTGCAGCGCCACCTCGCCGCTCGCATGCAGACCGGGCGAACGTTTCTGCGGCTCACGCGGTGCCTGGAAGCGGGCAATGTGGTCACGGTCGAGCCGGGCCTGTATTTCATCCCGCGCCTGCTCGATCAGCTTCGGGATTCGCCGTTGGCCGGCCAGGTGAACTGGGAACAGATCGAATTGCTGATCCCGTATGGCGGGATCCGGATCGAGGATGACGTGCTGGTGGCGCCTGAAAAGCCGGTCAACCTGACACGTGAGGCCGAGGCGGGTTGATTACGCGCGGTGAAATGCTCTGGAAGCGGGTCGGTTGTGTCCGACGGTGGCCACGGAAAGAGCGCCTGGAGTCAGGCTTTTGATTTATTGATCTTTTGATGGTCGCCATCGGCAGCGACTACGTGGCCGCCGCCTGCACCCCGGGACGGTGCGGTCGACAACCGACGCGATCGTTCGCGTCAGTGGTCGGGGTGAGAGGATTCGAACCTCCGGCCCCTGCCTCCCGAAGACAGTGCTCTACCAGGCTGAGCTACACCCCGGACTAAGCGGCGCAGTATACGGCAAAGCGCCATTCGATTGCAATGTCTGGCCAAGATCAAAAAAGTTTATCCGCCTTTTGGAAAATTCAGACCCTTAGCCTTCGGAAATTGTTAAAATCCTGTAATCAGTCTGTCAAATTCACGCGGTAGAGTGCGGTTCGATCCGGTGTTCGGGATGTTCGGGTCCCAAAGCCGGATTATTCGAGCGAAGCTGATTTTTTCTTGCATCCATGCTTAGGAGTGCGTTTCACTATGAGAGTCTTTAGTCCAGCGATCAGAATGCGAACCTGGCTCGCGCTTGCCGCGATCAGTATGATGACGGCGATTTCGTTTCCGGCCCCGGTATTTGCCCAGGTAACCTCTTCGGAAATCCGTGGCCAGATTGTCAGCGATGAGGGTGTGCCGGTCTCAGACGCGACGGTTCTGATCACGCACGTGCCGTCCGGCACGGCATCGCGCGCGACCACGGGACCTGGTGGTCAGTTCTTTCAAAGTGGTCTG
>JAIVHD010000104.1 GCA_020201235.1 Lysobacteraceae bacterium | reverse complement strand
CGAAAAAATTCGTGCACGTGCCGGGCCATTACCGGCCCGATATCGCGAATCCCTTCGAGCTGTTCGAGATCGGCCGCCATCACGCTTTCCAGGTCGCCAAAGTGACGCGCGATCTGCATCGCACCGACTTCACCGATCTCGCGAATGCCCAGCGCGTAAAGAAGGCGCCCGAGACTGACCTTGCGACCCCGGCGCAGCGCATTGACCAGATTGGCCGCAGACTTTTCGCCCATGCGTTCCAGCCTGGATAGCGTTTCGACATCCAGCGCATACAGGTCAGCCGGGTCCCGGACCCGCTCCTGATCAACCAGTTGGTCGATCAAGCGCGTGCCCAGGCCTTCGATATCCATGGCCTGGCGCGAGGCGAAATGTTCCAACGCGCGCTTGCGCTGGGCCGGGCAGACAAGACCGCCGCTGCAACGGGCGTCGGCTTCGTCGTCGGGCTGCTCGATGTGCGAACCGCAAACCGGGCAATGCTCCGGCAATTGCCACTCCGGCAGATCTTTCGGCCGCTTTTCCCGAATGGAGCGGACCACTTCGGGAATGACGTCGCCGGCGCGACGCACGATCACGTAATCGCCGGGCCGGACATCCTTGCGGCGGATTTCGCCGAGATTGTGCAGCGTGGCGTTGGTGACCGTGACGCCGCCGACAAACACCGGCTCCAGCCGGGCCACCGGCGTCAGCTTGCCGGTCCGCCCGACCTGTACGTCGATGCTCTTGAGCCGGGTCATTTCCTCTTCGGCCGCAAACTTGTGCGCCAGTGCCCAGCGCGGCGAGCGGCTGACGAACCCCAATTCGCGCTGCTGGTCGAAATCGTCGACCTTGTAGACGACACCGTCGATATCAAAGTCAAGTTGCTCGCGCTGGCCGGCGACATCCTGGTAGAACTTCAAAAGACCGGCCAGACCGCGCACCGGCCGCGCCATCGAACTGACCGGAAAGCCCAGCTCGGCAAGCTGTTTAAATAGCCTGGACTGACAGCTTTCGAGGCCGGACTTGGCGTGTGCGGAGTATGCGAAGAAGCGCAGCGGCCTGGCTGCTGTAATGGCTGGATCGAGCTGACGCAGGCTGCCTGCGGCTGCGTTGCGCGGATTGACGAAGGGCTTTTGCCCTTCGGATTCCAATTTGCGATTGAGTCTCGCAAAACCAGTGCGGGTCATATAAATCTCGCCGCGAACTTCGATCGAATCAGGCCCGCCGGAGGCGCGCAACCGAAGCGGTACGGCCTGGATGGTGCGCACATTGGCGGTCACATCCTCACCCGCGTGCCCATCGCCACGGGTTGCCGCGCGAACCAGCCTTCCGGCCTCGTAGCGAAGGCTGATGGCCAGCCCGTCAAGCTTCGGTTCGGCCATGTAATCGACCGTCTCAAGATCAAGCGTCGCGCGTATGCGACGATCGAAATCGGCGACCTCCTGGTCATCAAAGGCATTGGCCAGCGACAGCATTGCAATCTCATGTTGCACGGTCGGGAAGCCCTCGGCCGCGCGCGCGCCCACGCGCCGGGTCGGTGAATCTTCATCGAGTTGCTCCGGATGGCTTGCCTCGAGCCGCTCCAACTCGCGCATCAGGCGATCGTATTCGGCGTCGGGAATAGACGGCTCGTTGAGCACATAGTAGCGATGGTTATGCCACCGAATTGCTTCGCGCAAATGCTCGATTCGCTGCTCGGGCGGGTCCGCACGGGTCGTCATGCGGCTTTATCCCGGACGGGAAATTAATCCCGACTTTCGATCGTACTCACGCATTTGCTCACGAATCTGGCCGATCCGCTGACGTGTCAGCAAGCACTGCGCGTCATCCAGCAACTCGCACTCGAGCAATTCCGACAGACGGCGGCCGGTCGCGAGCATCGCGTCCCAGGAATCGAGCGCGCTCACCGGTCCCGGCAAAGTCATGAATAACGCAACCCCCTGGGTTTCAAACAGATTCCAGCCCGAAGGGTCGAAACTGCCCGGCCGGGTGATATTGGCCATGCTGAACACCGGCCGGGTCGCGCCCTGGTGTCGGCGATGAAAAATCTTCATTTCGCCAAATCGCAGCCCGGCCTTGATGGCCGCGTCGAGCAGGCTCAGGCCGCTGATTTTGCGGTCGCTGCTTGCACGAACGTACAGGGTTACGATCGTCGGTGCGTCTTTGTCCTTCAAACGGTCGGAAGACGGCCCGGCTGACCCGGCTTGCGAAGAGCCGGATAAAGGTCGCGACCCCTTCGCTTTGCCTTCCAGTGCGTCGCTCGAGCGCGCGTCGGATGTCTGCAGCGATGCGCGCGGCGACGGCGAAGACCGTTCCGACGGCGATTCCTCAGCCCAATGATCCTGCCGCTGATCCGGTCGGTGCTCGGGATCGCGCCATTCGCGTTCCGGAGGCACGCCGTCCTTGCGATGGTCCTGCGATTGCGCAGACGCTGCCGGCCGGCGATCCGGCAGCGTAACGTTCATTTCAGGCTGCACGACCTGTTCGGGTTCACGCTGTGCATCATCCTGGCCGCTTTCGGCTCGGCCGACCGGGTCGGCGAGCTCGGCTTCGAACCCTGCCACCGAATCCGTCTTCAGGCGAGGCTCGACTCGGCGCTTGTCACGTCGCGATGCGCCGGGCTTGCGGGTGCCTTCAGGCCGGTGAAAAAACCAGATCAGCCCAAGAATGACGAGGCCTACCAGAATGAGAATCAGGCGCAAATTGTCCATATCGCTCGTATCATCACATTTGGCCCCTTGTTGGTCACGATGCCGCCAACGCGACTGCCTTGTCAAGGTCGACCGAAACCAACCTTGAAATGCCCGGCTCGCGCATCGTCACGCCCAGCATCTGGTGCGCGACTTCCATCGTAACCTTGTTATGGGTCACAAACAGAAACTGCACCTTTTCAGACATTTCGCGGACCAATTCCGAGAACCGTCCAACGTTGGCATCATCAAGCGGCGCATCAACCTCATCGAGCAGGCAGAACGGTGCCGGATTTAGGTTAAAGATAGAGAATACGAAGGCCACTGCGGTCATGGCTTTTTCGCCACCGGAAAGCATATGAATGCGACTGATTCGCTTACCCGGGGGTCGAGCCAGAATCGCCGTGCCAGCCGTCAACCAGTCGTCGCCGACCATTTCAAGATGCGCGTGTCCACCACCGAACAGGCGCGGAAACAGCGTTTCCATGTTCTTGTTGACGCGCTCGAAGGTATCCTTGAAGCGCGTTCGCGTGGTCCGGTCAATTCGTGCGATGGCCTGTTCCAGCGTTTCCAGCGCCTCGGTCAGGTCGTCGTGCTGGCGATCCAGGTAGTGCTTGCGCTCCGACTCTTGCTCGAATTCTTCGATCGCGGCCAGGTTGACCGGCTCCAGTCGACGAATTTTTTCTTCAAGCTGCACCAGTTGCTCGGCCCATTGCTGGGCGTCGGCCTCGTCGGGCAACTCTGCCGCCAATGTTTCCAGGTCGCCATCGAGTTCGACCACCCGTGCAGCCAGGCGCTCGGCCTCGATCTCGAACTCGCGCAAGCGCACCCGACTTTCGGACTGACGCTGGCGGATCTCATCAGCCTCGGTGGCCGCGCGCTGACGCTTCTGATCCTGCTCGCGCCAGTGCTGCTCCAGCTCCTGTAGCGCCGAACGCTCATTTTTTAAGTGTTGCTCGACTTCCAGTCGCCGGGTCAACAACGCATCGCGCTTGGCTTGCTGATCGCGAACCGGCTGATCGCCCTGGGCAAGTGCCTGCGACAGCTCGGCATAGCGGCCCTGCAACTGGCCAATCTGGGTATCCATGCGCTCAATGGCCTGCTTTAGTG
>JAIVHD010000103.1 GCA_020201235.1 Lysobacteraceae bacterium | reverse complement strand
GGACCAGACTGACCGGTTGTTCAGTGACGGGTTCGAGGGATAAGCCGACCAAAAACTTGGGTGAGAGCGCGAAGGAGTTACTAATGCAATCAAAAGTATTGTCACAGGGAAACAGCATTGGCATCCGTTTCGACCGATTGCAAAAACCTGTTTATGACCGGGTCCAGCCATTGCTGAGCATTTTCGGTGTTATTGTCCAGAATGGTTTGTACCATTTCATGCAGTTGTACAACTTCTGCATTTTCATCACGCTGGTGAATCCGCAGCTCAATCAGGCCGCGAATCGCGAGCGCCTGGGCGATACGCAAGTCATATTCCGGAAAGGTCTGCTCTATCACCGCTAAATTTTGCTTGACGTGTATTTTGGCCTCTTCAACGCGCCCGTTTCGCAACAGGTGGTCGGCAAACAAAATGCTGGCGATGGCAAACCTTGGATGCTCCTCTCCCAGTTTTTCCTGAAATATTTTCAGTGCAGACAGAAAATACTGCTCCGCCAGTTCGTCCGTGCCAAGCTCGGACAACACCTGCGCGTAGTGACTATAAAACACCCCCAGCTTGGGATTATCGGGCTCGCTGGTCTCGGTCAATGACATGCCTTTTTCATAATAGTACCGGGCCTGTTGCAAATCACCCAACAGACGCCAGCATTTTCCCAGGCTCGCGTAGATGACGCCCAATCGCGGGTCGTCGACCGAGTAGTGTGTTTCCAGATTCTCAGCGAGGCGTTCGAGCTGAAGACGTGCTTCGTCGATCCGGCCCGCATCCTGCAGTATGCCGCTCCGCGTGTAAGCAGTCCACACGCGCTGCGCATGCTCAGGAGCAAGGTATTTTGCTTCAATTACACCGATACGATCAAAAATATCCAGGGCCACGCCGATGTTGCCGCGTTCGAACTCGGCGGTTGCTTCATAACTGAGTGCTGAGGCGACCATTAAATGCTCTTTGCCATAAACTTGTCTGGCTGATATTACCGCCATTCGGGCAAAATCGACTGCGCGTTGGTAGTCTGCGCGTATCTCCGCAGACTCGGCTGCTACCATGAATGTTTCGGCGACCAGTCGGTGATTATCCTCCAGTAACTCAATATCATCCTGCGCCGCAATCAGGGCATTGATGAGTTCATGCTGCTTTTCGATCTCGCCGTTGTACCCCAACCACTGACTTCGCTGCAGATGGAAATCTGCCTCCACAGTGGTTTCGGGCGGGAAAGCTGCCAGTGCCAGCCCCGTTTGTATATGTTCTTCAGCGAGATCCATCTGCACCATACTCATTGCCGTTCTGATGATGAGCGTATGTGCTTGCAATTGTTGTTGCGCCTGACCCGAATTAAGGTTGATTTTCAATGCCTGTTGACCCAACGACAAGGCGGTTTCATGCTTGCCCATGCGATTGAGCAGATCGCCCAGAGTGAGCATGATGCGGGCACGCTGTTCCGGGAATTCAGTCAACTGCTCCGGCAGATCCGCCACGGCCTGATCAAGAATGCTGTCCACGGTGACCGGCTCGCGCTGGTTTTCCCACGGATCCACTGTGGCAAACATATCCAGCATGAACTTTTCCGTGGCGTGGGAAAGCTGTGACTCCGAACGCGCGACATGGGCCTGATGCATGGCAATCAGCAGACCGATCGTGAGAGCAATGACTACGGCGCTGGCCGCAGTACCCGCGACCCAGTTGCGGCGCAGCCAGCAGTTGAAGCGATACAACGCGGTATTGGCCCTGGCCGCGACCGGATAGCGCTGCAGCGTGTTGCGCAGATCCTGCCGTAGTTCGGTAACACTGCCGTAGCGCTGTTGCGGATCCTGCGCCAGCGCGTGCAGACAGATCGCATTCAGATCTTTACCACTACTTCCGCCGGGTAGATTGCCGCCGGCCAGTTGACAAGGTGGCGTGATCTGATCGGTCGGTGCACGCCCCAGCAGCAAAGCGGTGACGGTCTTGCCGTCGCGGATGCGCTTTCCCGTCAGCAGTTCGTACAGCAGCGCGCCCAGTCCGAACACGTCGTTGCCGGTGCTTACCGGCTCGCCGCGCAACTGCTCCGGCGCGGCATAGGCCGGTGAGCAGCGCAACAGCGCGCTTGCGGCCGGTTGCCCGGAATCCGGATTGTTGTGCAGCAGGCCGGCAATGCCGAAGTCCACCAGCTTGGGCTCGCCGTCGCGATTGACCAGCACGTTGGACGGCTTGATGTCGGCATGAACGACCAGCTTGCTGTGGGCATAGCGCACCGCATCGCAGACTTTGAGAATTAATTGAACGCGCTGGCGCCAATCCGGTTTTTGCGCGGCGCACCACTGGTCGATTTGCACGCCATCGACATATTCCATGACCAGGTACGGCCAGCCCTGCTCGCTGATACCGCCGTCAAGCAGGCGTGCGATGCCGGGATGTTCCAACCGCGCCAGAAGGCGTAGCTCCTCGCGCAACTGCTCGCCTTCGCTGTGGCGAAACGGGCCCGGCTGCAAGAGCTTGATCGCGACATGCTGTTCGTAGGCGCCGTCGGCGCGCTCGCCATGAAACACTGCGGCCATCGCCCCGCGAGCGATTGATTCGGTGACTCGCCAGTTGCCCAGCCGGCGGCCGCGGATGTCGTCCGGTATCTTTCCGCCGGCCGGTGCATTTTCAGCGATCAGCGACTCAGCCATCTGGTCGATGGTCTGATCGAGCACATGAGTTGCGTCGCTGTCGTGCGCCGCCAGAAGCTTCTTCAACCAGTCGGAAAGGGCTTCATCAAGTTCGAGTTGCCTGATTTGTTCCTCGCGCCGATCATCCGGTAGCGCGACGAGTTGATCGAACAACTCGCTGACTTTGTCCCAGGTTGCGGAATCGATCAGCATTGCTCAACAGCGGTTCGAATAAATGCCCGGGCCCGGGCCCAGTCACGATTGGCCGTTCTCAGCGAGATGCGAAGGCAATCGGCGGCCTCCGCCAGCGTCAACCCGACGAAAAAGCGAAGCTCGACGAGGCGAGTCAAGCGTGGATCCAGGTTGCTGAGCTGAGTCAGCGCCTCGTCGACTGCGAGAACCGCATCGCTGTTTCTGGATAGATCACAGTTGTTTTCGAATAACGGGCAGTCGTCGACCCGGGTACGCTTTTCGGACGCGTTGCGGCGCGCATAATCGACCAGCAACTGCCGCATTGCCAACGCGGCAGTTGCCAGAAAATGCTGGTGGTCCTGCCATTGGATGGGGTTGTTTTGCAGTTTCAGCCACGCTTCGTTAACCACCACGGTGGTGCTCAGCGTATTGGCCGGGTTACGGCTAAGATGCCGCCGGGCAATCTGGCGCAGCGTGGCGTACAGCTCGGGAAACTGCTCGAGTAGATCGGCATTTTTGACTGAATTCAACTGCTGCGATTCTGTTTTAAGCGGCATTGTCAGCGCGCTACCGTTTCGGGTATAACGAGTATAAGCGCCCGGTTTCCTAATTTCCAGCAATATTCAGAACTGCACGAACTCGCCGTTTGGACCCCATTTCAGTCCACGGCGCGCCGACGCGGCCGCTTCTGCCCTGTCGTAGCCAATCGCACTGTGACGCGCCCCGGTTTTTCCTGAATGGGCCTGGCACCGCGCGACCGGCGCCGTCGCGCGCTCAAAGTGGCGTGCGGCCGGAAATTCGTCTTGCACAATCCAGTTCAGCAAGCTGCCCACCCTGGACTGGAACACATCGGCGATCTAGTGGGCCATGCGGTTAATTAGGTAACACTCAGAGCCACTGTGCCGGTGCGAATCAAGGCGCGTTTCGCAGGACAAGCGCCGTGGGCTGCGTTGCACTCGCTTGAATTGGCTCGGGCCAGTCCTTCGCTTGCGCGCCTTGCCCACAACGCTTGTGCGACGGCTGAGTGTTACCTAATTAGCCGCATGGCCCACTAAGCTCTACGAGACACTTGGCACTTGGCCCGGTACGCCGGGCGGAGGTATCCGGAAAGTCGAATCGCGAACCACCAGGCCCGCCCACTCTGAAGTCCAGCTCCGGATTGCTTTCAGCGTAGTCGGCGAGTTTGTCTATCACGCACGGATTGTCGATTACGGTCTGCCCGGACAACAGACGATCGACCGAGCGGCCAGCCGCGCGGCTTAGCTCTGGCGAAAAATCCTCATCCATGACAAACCTGTGATCAACCAGTCGCGCATCATGGATTATGAAAGTGATGACATCGCTATTCAGATCCGATTCGCGCTCAACTTCGCTGGAGTCGAACCCGAAACCAGCGACAAACACGTCGTCCAGCGGAGCAGGAGAACTTGACCAACCCACCGAGAGCGAGACCGGACCCAATGAAGCGCTGATACCGACGTTGCGCGTAACTCCGACTTCTCGCGCGTTGAATGGTCCGAGCACTTCATTCCATTTAGTCCGCAGCTCGTCAATCATCCATTGGCGAAGCTCGGGATTCAAGACGTGGTCCAGCGCGGTACCACTCGGACATTCAGTCGAATTTCGGGTACCTGGTGTACGTGTTTGGATAACGCCCTGCGCGCCTGTAGTGCCGCCAAAATCGGCAACCATCAGTTCTCGATAAATTTCAACCGTAATACCAGCAGCCTCTTGCTCATCCGGCGAAATGACGCGCGTTTGCACCAAGTGGCGATTGAGCTGCGGCTCGAAAAGCAGGCGGTACGCAAACAGGTCACCGGTCAGCGGGTTGACCAGCAAAACATCCAGGTCGGAAGAATGGCAAACCAGATCGTCTGGAATTGGCAATTCGGGCCGGGCGTTTGGCCAGTCACATTGAACCGGCGGTGCAAATGTCGTCGCTTTCTGCCGTGCGCCGGTTTCATCAACGCATTCCGGGCAGAAACGACTGATCTGCGTTGCCTGTATCGGCATTGATGCGAGCAGCGCCAAAAATACGCCAATCAATCGATTCGATAACCATCGAACGAGTTTCAAATATAGCATTATGGCCTCCTCTTTTATGCTCCCCACCTCAACTGTACCATAACGGATCGATCGTTTCCAGGCCATAAGACTGCGGTTTTCCCGACCTCTCCGCTTCGAGCTACTGCCAGGTGCCGTGGCTGGGCGTTTGGCCACCGAAGGTACCGGTTTACGCTACGATTGTCAGAAAAGGTTTCGTCCAACAAGCACCCAACCGGAGCAAGCATTCTGGATTTTCACGACCTCAAGACATTGCGCAAGACCCATGCCGGCTGGCGCCTGCTGGCAGCCGACCATGGCCCGATGGTGGTTGCGTTTCTGAATCGCGCGTTTGTCGAGCCCAACCAGCGCGTGCTGGCCGAAAGCGAGCTGACGGTCGTGCTCGACGACGTTTTGCACCACCTGCGCGAAATCGAAGGGCCGGAGAGTTTCCCCAAAAACGCGCGCGCTTACCTGATGGATTGGTCGGCCGATGAGCGCGGCTGGCTCCGGCGCTTTTACGTCGAAGGCAGCGACGAGCCGCATTACGACTTGACACCGCCGACCGAAAAGGCCATTCGCTGGTTGCAAGGGCTGGAACAGACTCAATTCGTCGGTGCCGAATCGCGATTGCTGACGGTGTTCGAGCTGTTGCGCCAGATCGTGACCGGGGCCGAGAGCGACCCGGAAGTCCGTATCGCCGAACTTGAGCAGAACAAAGCCGAACTCGATCGCGAAATCGACAAGATCCGCAACGGTCATCTGGGCATGCTCGACGATACCCGGCTGCGCGAGCGATTTATGCAGATGGCCGAGACCGCCCGCGCTTTGCTCGGCGATTTTCGCCAGGTGGAGGATAACTTCCGCCAGCTCGACCGCCAGGTACGTGAACGCATCACGCGCTTCGAAGGCAGTAAAGGCGAGGTTCTTGCTGATATCTTCGGCGAACAGGACGCCATTTCCGATTCTGATCAGGGCCGGAGTTTTCGCGCTTTCTGGGATTTCCTGATGTCGCCGTTGCGCCAGGAGGAATTTAGCGCCATGCTGGACAAGGTGCTTTCGCTGAACCCGATCATCGAGCTCAGACCAGACCGCAGCTTGCGCCGAATCCACGATGATTGGCTTGGCGCCGGCGAGCAGACCCAGCGCACCATTGCAAGATTGTCCGAGCAGCTGCGGCGTTTTCTCGACGACCGCGCCTGGCTGGAAAACCGCAGGATTATGGATCTGATCCAGAATATCGAGCAAAACGCACTGGAAATGCGCGAGCAACCGCCTATTCGTCTGGACATTGGCCTTGACGAGACCGCGCCGCGCGTTGAATTGCCGCTGGAAAGGCCGCTGTATTCGCCGCCGCTCAAGCCGCGCATCGACCAGCACACGCTCGACGAGGGCCGGGCCGAGGTCGACAGCGACGCGCTGTTCAACCAGATTTTCGTCGACCGCGATCAATTGCGTGCGAACATCCGGCGGGCGCTGCAGAGCAACACCCAAATCAGCCTTGAAAACCTGATTGCCGAGCGCCCGCTGGAACTGGGCCTGGCCGAACTGGTCAGCTATCTCGCCATCGCTGCCGAGGACCCGCACGCGATGATCGATGAAACGGTCCGCAGCATTGTCTTCTGGACCGGAGCCGACGGCACCGAGCGGCGCGCGCAAGTGCCGCGCGTGATCTTCGCGCGCTGAGCCATGAGCCGGTCGGTCACGCTTGATCCCTCCGAGATCGAACCCCCCTGATCCCGGCTTATTTACCACCCCACCGACTGTGGCACCTCCATGCCCCGCGTCTGCGGCGCTTGGCTCGGTCACGCATCCTCACCGCACCGGCGGGTACGCCTCCGTGTGTATCGTTGCCAAACGCCCCAGCCACGGCACCCGGCGGCCCCGCGTGACGAAGAGGTGCTGAATAAGGCAGGCTGATTAGGCACATGACTCAACCAAGCCGAGACAGCAAAACCATGCTGAGAAACGGACCTGATCCGGAAACCTTTTGAACAAGACGGTTACACTGAGCGGCTATGAACACAAGCGTCGAATCCTCGATTTCACTGCCGTTGATCGCGTTGATGAAAGGCGTGGTTTACCGCGACAGCCATGAAAAGGCGTGGCGCGATCTGATCGACCATCAAGCCGCAGTAGCCGACTATGCTGCGGTGCTTGGGTTGGAGTTGATTGTCGACGACGCCGAAGGCCATGCGTTTCTGCGCCAGG
>JAIVHD010000328.1 GCA_020201235.1 Lysobacteraceae bacterium | reverse complement strand
GCGTTGAGCTGGTCCGATGCTGCGCCATTTGGCCGGATGGAGATGCTCTCGTCAATATCGCTGGACGGCAGCGGCGACGAGCAGCTGCCAACCCGTCCGCGCTCGGTAGGCCCGGAGTTCTTCCAGGCTGCGGGAATCGAATTGCTGCGCGGGCGTGGGTTTGGCCCGGAAGATGCGACAGACGAGGTCCAGAGCGTGATTGTCGATCAGCTTTTCGTTGACCAATACATGGGTGGTAACGCGCTGGGCCAGTCGTTTGGGCTGGCCTCCGGCCCGGAGACGTTCACACCAGTTACGATTGTAGGCGTGGTCGATTCCGTGCGCCACCTGTCGCCGGACGAGAAGATGAAGACACCGACGGTGTATCGGTATCGGGCCGCGCCGTCGGCGCAAATACAGATTTTGGTACGCGCCGCGATCCCACCCGACGCACTGATCGAGGCCGTGCGCACCGAGGCCATCAATGCGCTGGGTGAGGATCGCGTCGGGTTCGCTGTTACTCTCGAGTCGCTGGTCCGCCGAACCGTTCGCGATCGCGAACCGCAGCTAATTTTGATGTCGGTGTTCGCCGGGCTGACCCTCGTGCTGGTCTTTTACGGACTTTATGCGCTGCAAAGTTATCAGGTCGCAGCGCGTACCGCCGAATTCGGGCTGCGAAAGGCGATGGGTGCTTCCGGGTGCCACATGCTCGGTCAGGTACTCGGGCGTGCATTGCTGCTGCTTGTGCCGGGCCTCGCGCTGGGCCTGGCCGGCGGCTGGGTTGGTGCACGCCTGGTCGCCGACCGACTGTATGCGGTCTCGCTGGCTGATCCACTGCTGTGGACCAGCGTGGCGCTGGCAATCGGCATCGTGATTATCGTCGCGGCTTTCGTGCCGGCGCTACGCGCGGTACGGATCGCGCCGATGGAGGCATTGCGTCATGAATGACTAGCGCGAGTTGGCGGCATGTGCGTGCCCCGTATGACGTACCCTCCGTCTTGATTCGATCCAAATCTCCCGGCACAGAGTGGCCTTGAGAATTTTCGATTAGATGCGCCGGTGCGCGAATGAGGGAGGTATGCACAAACGTCTTGAAAACAGGATCGCGCTGGCGACCGGCGCGGCGCGCGGGATCGGCGCAGCGATTGCGCGCGCGTTTGCGGCTGAGGGAGCCACCGTGTTCGTGACCGACCTTGACCACAGCGACGGGCCAGGGCTTGCCGATGAGTTGGGCGAGCGTGCGGTCTGGCTGGCGCTGGATGTGCGTGAGGAGACGCACTGGGAGCGGGCAATGGCCGAGATAATGCGACGCGCCGGGCGGCTCGATATCGTGGTCAACAATGCCGGCATTACCGGACTTGAGAATCCCGATGCGGGACCGCACGATCCCGAGCATTGCACGCTGGAGGCCTGGCGCGCGGTCCATCGGACCAACCTGGATGGTGTGTTTCTCGGCTGCCGGCATGCGATTCGCGCAATGCACACGCCCCTGAGTCCGGTGATATGATTCAGCTAGACAGTCTGGATAGGAGCAGGTAACTTGAGCTGGCAACTGCAGGAAGCGAAAAATCGCCTGAGTGAAGTGGTCAAGGCCGCTTCGACAAAAGGACCACAGATCATCACCGTGCGCGGCAAGGAAACTGCGGTGGTCCTATCCGAACGCGACTACCGTGCGCTTTGCGGCGTGCGCGAGCCGCTCGGGAGCTATCTTTGCCGAACGGCACCCGAAGGTATCGATGTCGAACTGTTCGAACGCCGTGACGATGCGGGCCGGGACGATTGTCGGGACGATCGCGCATGAGTCTTCTTCTGGATACCTGTGTCGTGACCGAATGCCTGAAGCCGAGGCCCGAGCCGGAAGTGCAATCCTGGCTGGATCGCCATGATTCGCCTGGCACGTTCTTGAGCGTGCTGGTGATCGGTGAAATCCGCCAGGGGATTTCGCGAATCGCGGGAACTCCTAAGGCGCAGTCGCTGGCGGACTGGCTGGAACAGGTTCTTTTGCCGCGTTTTGATCGCCGTGTGCTACCGGTCAATGAGGCGGTTGCGCAACGCTGGGGCGAGCTGCGTGGTCAGGCGATGGCGCGCGGTCGAACGCCACCGGTGATCGACAGTCTGCTGGCAGCGACCGCATTGGAGCATCGACTGGCACTGGCGACGCGCAATACGCGAGATTTCCAGGCGCTCGGTGTGGAGGTCGTCAACCCGTGGGCGGTTCCACCATGAACCCGGCCACGCCCACCATTATGGTTGTCGATGACCAGCGCGACGTGCGCGATGCTCTTGAAATGCTGCTGGCCAACGAGGGCTACCAAGTGCTTGATGCGGCCGATCCCGGACAGGCGCTTTCCACGTTGCGCGAGCAGCCGGTCTCGCTGGTGCTGTTCGACATGAACTACAGCCGCGACACGACCTCTGGGCGCGAGGGTCTGGAGCTGCTTGATGCAATGCGCAGTCTGGACGATTCGGTGCCCATGGTCGCCATGACCGCATGGGGCTCGGTGGATCTGGCCGTCGAGGCGCTGCAGCGTGGCGCGTCCGATTTTCTTGAAAAACCCTGGGATAACAACCGCCTGTTGACGATTGTGAAGAGTCAGCTTGAACGTAGCGAGGCGCTTCAACGCGCCGCGCGCCTGCATCAATCCGCAGACCTGGAGCAGCAGGCGCGGGTGGGCGACGGGATTGTCGCCGAGTCGAAACAGATGCGCGAGTTGCTGGACATGGCGCGCCGGGTCGCGCCCTCGGATGCGGCCATTCTGATCACCGGCGACAACGGGGTCGGCAAGGGCATGCTGGCCGAGCAGATTCATCGTTGGTCGACGGTGGCCGACGAAATCTTCGTTTCGGTCAACATGGGCTCGATTCCCGAATCGCTGTTCGAGGCCGAAATGTTCGGCCACGCAAAAGGTGCATTCACCGACGCCCGCGAGGCACGCGCCGGGCGCTTCGAACTGGCCGACGGCGGTACGCTTTTTCTCGACGAGGTCGGCAACCTGCCGAGCGCGCAGCAGGCCAAGCTGCTTCGGGTGCTCGAGACGGGTCAGTTCGAACGGGTCGGCGAGAACCGGACGCGCAGCTCCAGGGTGAGGATGATCGCAGCAACAAATGCAAACCTGCCCGAAATGGTTGAACGCGGTGATTTTCGCCGTGATTTGTATTTCAGACTCAATACTATCGAACTCGACATTCCGCCGTTGCGCGAGCGGCCCGACGACATCCTGCCGCTGGCCGAGCGGTTTCTGGCGCACAGCAACCGCAAATACCAGCGCCGGGCCGAATTGTCCGCCGATGCTCGCCGGGCATTGCAGTCCCACGCCTGGCCGGGCAACGTTCGCGAACTTGCGCACGCGGTCGAGCGCGCGGTGCTGCTTTGCGATCAGGCCCCGATTGCGCCGCGCAACCTGATGCTGCAGCCGGCATCTGGCCGCAATTCCGGTAACGATTCTGGTAACAATTCCGGCCCCGATCTGGTCCAGCCGCTGGACGAACTGGAAAAGATCGCAATCGAGCAGGCCCTGATGCGATTCGACGGCGATGTCAACCGGGCGGCCGAGGTGCTCGGACTGAGTCGAAGTGCAATGTATCGCAGGCTGGAAAAATACAGGATCCGCAGCGATTCCGGACCGGCATGAGCGCAATGCGCCTGGAGCGACGAATCTGGTTGTCGCTGCTCGTGGTTGCAGGGGTTGCCGCGCTAGCCGTCGCGGCAATGATGCAGGTGGGGGCGTGGCTGGACCGTGGCGTCGACCGTCGTCGAGGCGTTGCGCGACGGCGATTTCAGTCTTCGCCTGCGCGAGACACATCTCGGTCCGTTGGACGAGCTTGCGCTTTCGATCAACATGCTGGCAGAAAGCATGCGTCTCGAGGCGCTGAACCGGCGCGAATCGGGCCTGCTGTTGGGCAAAATTCTCGAAGAGATCGACCTGCCGGTGCTCGCGTTTCGCGACGACGGCCACCTGACGCTCAGCAATCCGGCCGCGCGCAAGCTGATCGGGCTGCGGCTGCATGAGGGTGTGGCGGCCGAGTCGCTCGGCCTTGCTGAATTGCTTGTAGCGCCCCGTGGCGGCACGGAAGAGGGTCAAAGCGCCCGCCTCGTCTTCCCCGGGGGAAGTGGTCGTTTCGTCGTTCGAAGGCGATCGTTCAGGCTTGGCGGGGTTCCGCACCGGCTGCTGGTGCTGGCCGAAGTCGGCAGCGTGCTCAGCGCCGAGCGCAACGAAGCCTGGCAAAGCCTGGTTCGCGTGATGAGCCACGAGATTAACAACAGCCTGAGCCCGATCAAGTCGCTGGCCGAAACCTGGCATGGCCGGGTGCGTGATCCGTCGCGCGAGATCGAGCGCGAGCCGCTCGCCGATAGCCTGGCCCTGATCGCCCGCCGCTCAGGCGGACTCAGCCGGTTTGTTGGAATCTATGCCGGATTGGCGAAATTGCCCGATCCATCGCGCGAGACGGTTGATCTGAATGAAATGCTCCAGAAAATCTGCGCGCTTGAGTCGCGCGTTCCGATCCGCCTCGAAGGCGCACGGATATCGTTCGACCTGGACCCCGATCAGTTCGAGCAGGCAATGATCAACCTGTTGCGCAACGCCGCCGATGCAGTCGCTGATTGCGAGCACCCCGAAGTCACGATCCGCTGCATCGACCAGACTGGCGGACTTTGCATCGAAGTGGTCGACAACGGACCGGGCCCACCTGAATCGAAGAACCTGTTCGTGCCTTTTTTCACCACCAAGCCAAACGGCAGCGGCATCGGCCTGCTTCTGGTACGCCGGATTGCCGAGCTGCATGGCGGCACGTTCGAACTGGAGGCGCGCGGCAATGGTGAAAGTGGTGCGGTCGCACGGCTCTGGCTGGCCGGATAGACTCTGAGCCATGGCCCTGACCGAGCTCTACCAGGCGCGCATCCTCGAACACAATCGTGCGCCGCATAATCATTTCGAAATGCCCGATGCCACGCACTCGGCGCACGGGCTGGATGCGCTGTGCGGTGACAACATTCGCGTCTGGCTCAAACTGCGCGATGGCGTAGTCGAACAGGCTTCGTGGTCGGGCGAGGCCTGCGTGATCACGACCGCGTCGGCATCAATGCTCAGCGACTGGCTGGTTGGCAAGACCCTGGACGATGTGCGCGACGGGCTTGCGCAGTTTGCCGAACTGCTGGAAAACCCTGAGACCGAATCGAAACGCGGGCTTGGCCCGTTCAATGCGCTGCAGCCGGTGGCCCGCTTTCCATCGCGTGTACGTAATGCGTTTTTGCCGTGGAAGACCGCGCTGGACGCGCTGGAAGGAAGACCGCCTGGATGAAACGGCCCTGGATACTGCTGGAGCCGCCGCGAAGGAACTTGACCGTAAGTATTGGGCTTGATCGGATCAGTGATCTGGATTGTCCGGGCTCAAGCGCAACACCGTGCCTGGATTGGCGTCGGTCAGCACCCAGACCGCGCCGTCGGGCCCGGTGCGGATGTCGCGCAGGCGCTCGCCGAGTTCGTCGAGGATGATCGCATCATTGATGATTTGTGCCCCGTCCAGCGTCAGCACTCGAGCATGTCGGGCGGCCAGTGCCGCCACCAGCAGCCTGCCATCCCACTGCGGGAAGAGCGTGCCGCGGTAAAGTGTCATCCCGGCCGGTGCGATCGACGGCGTCCAGACATGTTCTGGCTCGATCATGCCGGGCCGGCTTGTGAACGGCGAAATCATGGCACCGGAATAGTCGATGCCGTGGGTGGCCACCGGCCAGCCATAATTGCCGCCGGCCTCGATCAGATTGATTTCGTCACCGCCGCGCGGCCCGTGCTCGTGCTGCCACAGGCGACCGGAATCGGCGTCGTGGACCAGCCCTTGAATATTGCGGTGGCCATAGCTGTAAATCTCGGGTAGCACGTCGTCGCGATCTATAAATGGATTGTCGGCCGGGATCGAGCCATCGGTATTGATGCGCACGAGGGTGCCGAGATGGCTGTTGAGCTTCTGCGCCTGTTCTCGAAAGTCAAAGCCGTCGCCCAGTCCGATCAGCAGCGTCGCGTCAGGCAACCAGGTCATGCGACCGCCGTAGTGCACCGGCGTGTCCTTCATCGGCGAGGCGGTAAACAGTACTTCGAGATCGACCAGGCGCATGTTCTCCAGGCGCGCCCTGGCAACCCGGGTGGCATTGGCTTTTGACGTGCCGTACGCATAGGAAAGATAAAGCCAGCCGTTGTTTGCATAATTCGGATCAGGCAGGGCCTCGAACAGCCCACCCTGGCTTGCTGCGTGTACCGCGGGCACGCCGTCGATCGGCGCAGCGAGCAATCGCCCGTCGCGAATCATTCGCAGGCGGCCGGGCCGTTCGGTGACCAGCGCGGTGCCATCGGGCAGCCACGCGATCGACCATGGATGTTCCAGTCCTTCGGCGATCGCTTCGATTTTGTATTCTGTGGCAACGGCGTGACTCAGAGCGACCAGCAGTGAGGCCGCGAGAAGCGCTCGTAATTGAGAGTGCATGGCGGTACACGGTAGTTAAGACACCACACGATAGCAGATAAAACCGGTAGGCCGCGACAAGTCCGCAGAGCTGCCTCAATCGCAGGGCTGGTGAACAGGTCTGACCCCGGCTTATTCACCACCCTCCCATTGCGACACCGTCAACCGCCGCATCCGGGGCGTATTGCTCGATGGTGCATTCTCATCGGCTAGGCGAATAGGCCTTCGGTGCATTTGGTTGTGAAAAACACCCCAGCTACGGCCCTGACCGTTTCTCGCGACGCGCGGATGGTGAACAAGCCGGGTGTGACGGGAATTTCGACGGGTAGAATATGATGGCTAAAACCGAAGGTGGTTGCACATGAATAAGGTTCGAACGGTTCTGGCCTGGGCTGAGCCGCTGGTGCCCGCAGTGGCGAGGTCTTTGGTTCAGTCTGGCGGGCTTTTTTTCGATCTGGGCGATGCTTGCAATTATGGACCAGATGCTTCCGGTCACCGCAATCGCTGCCGCTCGATCGCTGACGGGTTCAATCGCGTTATCATTGGCCGGCGCGCTGAGCGGATGGCTATATGCGCGGATGACCGATCCGAGTCGTGCATAACGACACTTAGCCCGGATCCACCGCCCGATTGACAGTGACGGCCCCGGGCCTGATGCCTACAGCGTTGTGCTCGGCCGCGAAAAAACGCTGTAGACGCCGGGCCTGGAACCGTCTCGCGACGATCAGGTGGTGAGTCAGCCGGGCTTAGGCGCGTTCGGGAAAAAGGAACCGGATCCAAAAAAACGGAGGAAAATTGATGCGAAGTAACAAAAAAGCCGTGTTCGGGCTGATGCTCGGGGCGGTATGGGTGGTCGCTTCGGGCGCATTGCCGGCCCAGCAGTTGGTGTACGAGCGGGAGTACTCGATGTTTGAGTCCGGCTCGCGGGTGTTGCTGATGACGCTCGATCCGGACGGATCGCTGCGAGTTGAGCGCCCGGCCATGATGACCCATTCCGGCAGCCATCGTGCCACTGTGCCGGTCGCGCATTATCAGCAGCTGAGCGCGGCCCTGGATGCGATCCAAGCCGATTCGCGCAGTTTGAAGGAAGACCTGCGCGAGCGGGCGCGGGTCGAACTGTTCCATGTCAGCGATGTCGAGACATCGCGGTTTGCCCGTCTTGATGCAAGACGCGCGGCCGTCACCCGCATCGAAATCGAGTCGCTTCAGCCGATGGCCGAGCGTTTCGACGATGATGTGCGCCTGCGTGCGCTGTTGGACCTGGAGCAGCACTGGTGGCAATTGATGAAACAGGTCATTGCGGTCGATGGAGGTGGGCAATGAGGGCTGTGTGGATCAGCTGGACTGCGGGTCTGACTGTGCTGGCAGCCGCAGCGGTGGTCGGGGTGCCCGATGCGCGGGCAGGTGCCTACCTCTTTGCCGATGGCGATAATCCTGCGCGCATCACGCATCCGACTCCGTATCAGGGCGGTGGCGGTGATCTTGCTGTTTCGGTTTGCATCGCGCCGGACAGTGAATCGATCGACGACATGATCGTCTCGGTCGAAAATGCCATTTCCAACTGGAATCAACGCAGCGTTAGCAGCCCCAACCTGTTTTTCGGCGGTGATAACGACATTCCGGCAGGGCAGGTCGACTTCGAATCGACGCTGGTTCATGAAGTCGGGCACTGCCTTGGCTTGGCACACCCGAACGCGGCCACCGAGTCCGGTCTCCCGCCGGCGGATCGGGAGTACACCAAAGCCGACCCGGGCTTAAACGGTATTCTGGACGTCAGTCCAGGCCCGGATGGAATAAGAGGGTCCGGCGATGATCTACGCGGCGATGATATCAATCTGCATTGGTTCGCCGCCGGAATTAACAACCCGTTCCTGGTTGTCCAGCCGGTCGATGCCACTGTGTACAGCCGTGATCTAGCCGACTTGCCGGCCGGCGAATTGTTTGCCGCCAACGCCGACCGTACCGTTGGGACACTGTTCGGGTTCGACGGTCGGACCGAGGCGGTGATGCAACAAGGTGCTTTTTCCGACGAGGACCAGCGTCAACTCGGGGCGGATGACGTCGCGACGCTTGAACTGGCGATGTCAGGCCTGGATCGCACCGCCGGTAGCACCGACGATTACGTGCCCAGGCTGGAATTTGGCGGCATCGCCGAGGGCTGTGACATTACCGTCGAGGTAACCGGCAACTCGTTCGCATTCTGTTCGGTCGGCGGATCGTTTATCAACGGCAATGAAAACCACGTTCGGGTCGTCAACGCCAACGTCGTACTCGGTTCATCCAGCAATATTCCCTGGTTTTTCAACCAGGTACGGAATGAATCAGAAGAGATCTTCGCAGACGGCTTTGAATCGTAGCAAAAATCGATAGCCGCGCAAAAGCCACGAAAAAAGGCCCGCGTCACGCGGGCCTCTTGTTTTTCGATTTGGCTCCCCGGGTCAAATCCTCCGGCCCGTCTCATGCCGTCTCATGCAAT
>JAIVHD010000102.1:2831-6633 GCA_020201235.1 Lysobacteraceae bacterium | reverse complement strand
GCATGCTGCCATCACGTCGGGTCACCAGCCGCAGCTCAGGCTGCCGGTAATTCCACGTCGCCGGTCCGTAGATTTGCAAGCCAGGCGCGCTGGCGAAGGCTTCGAGTCGGCCGTCGAGAGCAATTTGGCCTTGCAGGTCGAGCGTGGCCGCAGGTTGGGTCACAATGGCCCGACCGCTAAAGGCCAGCCAGCCGACCGGTCGCAATGGCACGTGCCGCATACGCAATTCCAGGTTCACCCCGGGATTGCGCAGGCGAAGCGTCGACCGCGTCCAGCCGGCCTGCCATTCGGCGTCCTGCGCGAGGCCGTTTTCAGCCAGACTGTGGTCGATTTGATCGCGCGCGATCCAACCCACCGCCGCCGGCAACGCGGCGGCAACCAGCACGCCAAACAGTACGATAATGATCGGAAGGCGTTTTTTCATGGAACGGTACTGTAGCGCACTGCTGTCCAGGCGTTCATAATTCTGGCTTGTCATCTTGCAGGCCCACAAGCCATCGACTCGTTTTGAACCATTCCCGATCCTGGTCCCCCAAGCAGCGCGCTGCAGCCGAGCAAAGGCTCGAGCAGGGGCTGAGCGCGCTGCGTCAGTCGCTGAACCCGCCGGCGGCTGTCGCGCTGCTTGACTACCTGGCCGAAATGGCGCGCTGGAACAAGACCTACAACCTGACCTCGATCACCGATCCGCTCGACATGGTCGATCGTCACGCCATCGACAGCCTGGCCATCCGGCCCTTCATCAAGGCCGCTGAGGTGCTGGATGCAGGCACCGGTGCCGGCTTGCCGGGTGTGCCGCTGGCAATCGCCGAGCCCGGCCGCCACATGACCCTGGTCGACAGCAACGGCAAGAAGATTCGCTTTCTGCGCCACATCAAGCGCAGTATCGGGCTCGAAAACATCGAGCCTCTTCAAGCCCGGCTGGAGGCCATTGAGCCCGCCGACCTGCTCGAATCCGGCCACGGCGATATCGTCGCGCGGGCACTTGCGCCACTGCCGCGGCTGGTCGAATGGTTGTCGCCGTGGCTGCAAAGCGGCTGGCGGCTGCTGGCTATGAAAGCTCGATTCGAGGAAGCCGAGCGCATCGGCGTACCGGATGCTTACAATGTTCGGGTAGAACCTTTGCACTGGTCGGGACAGCGCGCCGAGCGCTGCCTGGTGATTGTCACCCTGGGAGATCCGGATTGAGCAAGCAGGCACGCACGCTCGCCATCGCCAACCAGAAAGGCGGCGTTGGCAAGACCACCACGGCACTTAATTTGGCAGCCGGCCTTGCCGGGCTTGAACGCAAGGTGTTGTTAGTGGACATGGACCCGCAGGGCAATTGCACCACCGGCCTGGGCATCGAGATTGGCCACGATCAGCCGACCATGACCGACGTGCTGACTGGCAACGCAGGTATGCATGACGTGCGCGTCAGGCCGGTCTCGGTCGAACTCGACGTGGCACCGGCCAACGGTGACCTGACGGTGGCCGAAGTCGCCCTGATGGAGCGAGACGATCGCGCCGGCGTGCTGCGCGACGCACTGGCGCTGGTGCGCGGCCGCTACGACGACATCATCATCGACTGCCCGCCGGCCCTGAACGTGCTCACACTGAATGCGCTGACTGCAGCCGACCGGGTGCTGATCCCGATGCAATGTGAGTATTTCGCGCTCGAAGGCCTGACCGCGCTGGTCGGCACCATTGAGCAAATCCAGGATTCGGTCAACCCGGCGCTGGAAATCGAAGGGCTGGTGCGCACCATGTATGATATTCGCAATAATTTGTCGAGCGCGGTTTCGCGCCAGTTGGCCGACAATTTCGGCGACAAGCTCTACAACACCATCGTGCCGCGCAACGTGCGCGTGGCCGAGTCGCCGAGCTATGGCGAATCGGTGCTCACCTACGATCCGGAGTCGCGCGGTGCGCTGGCCTATCGCGGCCTGGCCGGCGAATATATTCGAAGAATGAGGGCTTGACATGGCAACCCGGAAGAAAGCGCCGCTGGGCCGGAACCTGAACGCGTTGCTGGGCAAGTCGCGCGCAGCGCACGAAACCAGCACGCAAGCCGGCCCGGCCGAGGACCAGCTGCGCAAGCTGGCGCTGGATCAAATCCAGCCCGGCCAATATCAGCCGCGCACCGGCATGGATCCGGATCGATTGCAGGAACTGGCCGATTCGATCAAGGCACAGGGCGTTGTGCAGCCGATCGTGGTTCGCCGCCTGGGCTCGGGCAAAGGCTTTGAACTGATTGCAGGCGAGCGCCGCTGGCGCGCCGCGCAGAAGGCAGGCTTGAGCGAAATCCCGGCGGTGATCCGCGACGTGCCCGATGAGGTCACGCTGGCCATGGCGCTGATCGAAAACATCCAGCGCGAAAACCTCAACCCGATGGAAGAGGCCGGTGCGCTGGCCCGGTTGATTGACGAGTTTGAGCTCACCCACGAGCAGGTCGCGGCCAACGTCGGGCGTTCCAGGGCATCGGTGACCAACCTGCTGCGCCTGCGCGAGCTCGAGCCGAAAGTGCGCGAGCTGGTCGACGCGCGCAAGCTTGACATGGGCCACGCCCGCGCGTTGCTGGCGCTTTCCGGCAACGCCCAGATCGACGCCGCGCGGCAGGTGGTTAATCTCGATCTTTCGGTGCGCCAAACCGAAGCACTGGTCAAGCGCCTGAAAGCCGGCAGCCCGGAGAGCAAGCCCACAGAGCGCAAGGACCCCAATATCGAGCGGCTGGAGCAGGAGCTTAGCGAAAATCTGTGCGCGCCGGTTTTGGTCAAGCATTCGGCTTCCGGCAAGGGCCAGGTCACCATCGGCTACACCAGCCTCGACGAACTCGATGGCCTGCTGGAGCGGTTCAGGCGTTGACCGGCAGATCGTCGGGGACGTCGCCCCGACCTACGGGATTCTGGCGTAGGTCGGCCCGGCGCGGCCGACGGCTAATTCTGGTGCGCTTCGCTTATCCGGGGTGCGGTTTTAAACGCTGAGTTCAGTTGCGGTAGACCCGGCCGTGGCTGCCGATGTCGACGAATACGATCTCGCGCTCGCGGATCTCGAGCTCCAGCGTGATTCGGTATCGCATCGAGATCGATGCCGAGTGCAGACCTTGCAACTGCCCACTCAAGGGATGAAGCCGAAGTGACGGGTGGTGGGGATTGGCTTCGAGAAGCAGCAACGTCTTGTAATAGCGTGGCCGCATTTCAGCGTGGCGTTTCAGAAATGCTTGTTCCCGCTTGCGATAAGGAGCGGGAAAGATCAGCTTAAACGTCATCACTTTCCTGCTGAAGCCGGGCTATATGTTCCGACGCCGTCTCGACGACATAAGCCCCGCTTGTTTCTGCTGCTTTTGCTTCCTGCCAAGCCGACGCAATCTCGGCCTCGCGCAGACGCTCGTAATGTTCCAGGCTCATCACCACGTAACGCGGCTTGCCCCGGACGCTGATGGTGGCCTCGTCGTTTTCGTCCAGCGCTTTCTCCAGCGCAGAAACGCCCCGAGTTTTGAGATCATTTGCCGTCAGATCGGCCATAAATCGCACTTTTAATCGTATTGTTCAGAGTGCGATTGTAGGTGTTTCCAGACAAGAAGGCAATGCGTGGGCGAGCGTGGCCAGCGATAAGCCAACGCGATTCAGCCCTGCCCGCGTTCCTTCTTGAGCTGTTCTTTTGTTTTCCGGCCCTTCTTCTCCAGCAGCGGGCGCAATGCACGACCGATCCCCGGGAACAGGTAGCTAATGGTGGTCAGGTAGCCGCTGATTCGCGGCATGGGCAAGTCCTGCGTGACGTTGTCGACCAGCGCCACGATGGCTTCTGCGACCTGATCGGCGGTGCT
>JAIVHD010000102.1:0-2802 GCA_020201235.1 Lysobacteraceae bacterium | reverse complement strand
GTCGATGTCGTCCATGATGAAGCCGGTGTCGATCGGGCCGGGCGAGACGCTGGCGATCTTGATGTTTGAATCGCGAATCTCCTCGGCCAGCGCCAGGCCGAAGGCGCGGAGCCCGAACTTGGTGGCCGAATAGGTCGCCGATCCTGGCACCGGTGTGCGCCCGGCCAGCGAGGCCACGTTGATCACCGCCGGCCGCTTCGACCGACGAAGGTAGGGGAGCACCATCCGCGTGGCCATCAGCGGCGCCTTGAGGTTCACGTCGATCATGCGTCCGATGTCCTCGGCCGAAACTGATTCCACCTTGCCGCGTGCGTGAAAACCGGCGTTGTTGACCAGCACGTCGACCGAGCCGAACACCTCGTCGGCGCGCGCCAGCAGCCTGCCGAAGCCGGCGATGTCGGTCACGTCCAGCGCGGCCACCATGGCGCGGTCGCCGATATCCAGTTGTTCGGCCAGCGCATCGAGCTTGTCCTGGCCGCGCGCGATCAGCACCAGGTTCGCCCCGCGCGCGGCAAACGCGCTTGCTGTTGCCGCGCCCACGCCCATTGATGCGCCGGTGATGATGACGGTGGTCTGATCGAATGCTTTTGCCATTGCCGAACTTACCCCTAAAAGTTTGTGTAGCCGAATGGTGCGCCGAAAAGAAGCGCTGAAATGAGCATAAGCCGCAGCGCTTCCCACATCGTGATTGCTCGAATTTCGAAGATATCTGGAATCGTGATATTCCAGAGCCACTTGAGCAATGCCGCCGATATCAACAGCGCAATGACCACCAATACCAGAACGAAAAACACAAATGAAGCCAATGATGATGACATCCAGCCCTCCTAATTTACGTTAAATCCGATGCAACACCCTGCCACTGTGATAGGAGCCCCCGAAAAATACCAGAAGCCCACCCAAACTTTGTGGGAATTTCCCGATTCAAAAGCCCGGTCAAAGATGTTCAGTATCCGATTCGCTAAGCGTGCGGTGTCCGGACGCACGATTGTTGAGCGGGTATCATCAGGCCCGCTGAGCCAGAATAACAATCGACTTTACCTTATCGGGAAACGCCGTGAAACTCGTACTCAAGCTCATCGTCGGCATCGTCGCCGGCATCGTCCTCGGCCTGTTCGCACCGGAATGGATTACCCGCCTGCTGGTCACGTTCAAGGTGCTGTTCGGCGAGCTGCTGTTTTTCACCGTGCCGCTGCTGATCCTGTTCTACATCACCAGCGGCATCGCCGGCCTGCCGCGCAATTCCGGCGCATTGTTGGGCCGAACCCTTGCCACGGCATACATTTCGACAATCCTGGCCGGGTTGCTGGCGTTTTTCGTCGCCTCGCTGGTCGTGCCGTTGCTGTCGGCGGCCGGCAGTGCGGCTGAAGAAGTCTCGCACGGCGTGCTCGAGCCCTATATCACGCTGGAAATCCCGCCGCTGCTGGGCATCATGACCGCGCTGGCCACGGCCTTCATTTTCGGCCTGGGCATCACCGCAACGAATGCCGATGTGCTCAAGAAGGTCTTCGACCAGGGCCGCGACGTGATCGAAAAACTGCTGGTCACGGTCATCATCCCGCTGCTGCCGTTCTATATTGCCGGTATCTTCGCCGACCTGGCCGCCGCCGGTACCGTGTTCGATACGCTCAAGACGTTCGGCGTGGTGCTGGCGCTGGCCGTGTCGCTGCACTGGGTCTGGATCGCGACCCTGTTCACGATTGCAGGCATGCGCGCCGGCGAATCACCGCTGTCGCTGATCCGCAACATGCTGCCGGCCTACTTCACCGCGCTGGGCACCATGTCGAGTGCTGCGACCATCCCGGTGACACTGCATTCGGCGCGCAACAATAAAGTGCGCGAACATATTGCCGACTTCACCGTACCGCTGTGCGCCACGGTGCATCTTTCAGGCTCCACCGTCACGATTGTCTCGTGCGCGATTGCCGTGACCGTGCTGCAGGAAGGGTTGGCGATGCCCGGCCTGTTCGACATCCTGCCGTTCATCATGATGCTGGGCGTGGTGATGATGGCCGCCCCGGGCGTGCCCGGCGGCGCGGTGATGGCCGCAGTTGGGCTCCTCGGCACCATGCTCGGCTTTGGCGAAACCGCCGTTGCGCTGATGATCGCGCTGTACATGGCCCAGGACAGCTTCGGCACCGCCGCCAACGTCACCGGCGACGGCGCGATCGCGATCCTGGTTGATAAAGCTGCCGGTGAAACGGTTCCCGAGACAGACGTTGCGTAACCCTTTGAGGGCTGAAAGCATGGCGGCGTTGTAAAGTTTCCGCTGCTGGCGGCAAGGACCGGGGAGGGGTATTTGCGTAGGGTGCGTTGAGCGCAGCGAAACGCACCGAAACAGACCGGGGCCACGACGCGGCTGGCCACGGGAACCCCACAACCCGTCTGGCCGGTGCGGCTCAGCCGGGGTTGCGCAGCAGGCGCAGCGCCAGCAAGGCGACCGCCAGGCTGCCACCGATCAGGATCAACCAAAGCAGCCAGCGCGCCCAGGGCAGGGGTTCCGGGGGCGTTTTCAGGGCCGCCGCTCCGCCTGCCTCGAAATGCTCGCCCACGGCTGCGAGCGGTAATTCCCATGTCGGGCCCAGTCGCGACAGGGTCGATTCTGCAAGCAGATCGGGGTTGCTCGGCGCGGCTTGTTGACTGCCGGCGTGCAGGTGCCACGGCGGTTGTCCCTGGGCCAGAAACAGCCATTCCTCGACGCGTGCTTCGAGCACGACCGCGACCGGTTCGGCGAGCGGCGGTGTGCTTTCGATACGCCATTCCAGCCCGCGCAACGGTTGCCGGCTCAGATCGAATACGGCC
>JAIVHD010000327.1 GCA_020201235.1 Lysobacteraceae bacterium | reverse complement strand
CCTGAACGCCGCGCAGCTGATGACCCATTCGTTGGCCAGCCGGCTCGGCCCCGAAGACCAGCGTCGCTCGATTCGCCAGATTTCCGGCGCGCTGGGTGCGACTGAGGATTTGCTCGAAGGGCTGCTGGATATCTCACGCCTCGACGCCGGCGGCCTGGAACCGCGCGTGATCCGGTTTCCACTGGCCGAGCTGTTCAACCAGCTTTCCGGCGAATTCGATCTGCTGGCGCGCGAGCGCGGGCTGTCGCTGCGCTGTCAGCCGACCCGCGTGCACGTGGAAAGCGACCCGCAGCTGCTACGCCGAATTTTGCAAAATTTTCTGTCCAACGCCGTTCGCTACACCCGCCGGGGCCGAGTTGTGCTGGGCGTGCGGCGGCGCGGCGATCGGCTGCTGGCTGGCGTGTGGGACACCGGTTCCGGCATACCGGAGGCCTCCCAAACCGTTATTTTCGAAGAATTCAGACGCCTGGACGGCGATTCAGCAGCACCCGGGCTGGGGCTGGGATTATCCATCGCCGAACGCATGGCGCGTTTGCTGGATCATCCATTAGTGCTCGAGAGTCGTGAGCACCACGGAAGCCTGTTCGGCGTGCTGGTTCCACGCGCACGCGCTGAGCGGCCCAATCCCGATCCACAACCGGAGCCCGACCGTGCCGGCACCGAGCGCGTGCTGGTAATCGACAACGACCGCCAAATGCTGGAATCGCTCGATCAACTTCTGCGCGATTGGGGGTTTTGCGTGCAAACGGCGTCGGACCCTGACTCGGCCTTGCGGGCGTGGCACGCCGGGCCTTTCGACCTGATGATTCTCGACTACCATCTCGATGACGGCAGCACCGGCCTGGCTCTTTTGAATGAGCTGCGCGCTAAAGGCCATCGCTGTCCGACGCTGCTGATCAGCGCCGATCACGCCGCTGAACTACGCACCGCCGCCGGCGAGGCCGGTTGTCTATTGCTGCACAAGCCGATTCGTCCGCTGGCGTTGAGCTCGCTGCTGCGGCAACTCGCGCGCAGCATGCCCTGACCCGCGCGGAGATGGGATAATCGAAGCAATTCACAGCAAAGGGTTGTCGCCATGATCATGATCAACAGTCTATTCGATGCGGGCAATATCGAGGTCGTGCACGCCGATGATCCATCCGACATCCGGCTGCGGATTCGCCGCGATGTCGGTGAGCGCCACGCGCAGTGGTTTTACTTTCAGCTTTGCAATGCGCGCGGAAGCCGCTGCCGGATGGCAATCGAAAACGCCGGGGAAATGTCGTTTCCGGAAGGCTTTCGTGACTATCGGGCCGTCGCCTCGGTCGACGGCGAGCACTGGTTTCGGGTGCCGACTGCGTTTGACGGGCAACAGCTGGTAATTTCGCACGAAGCCCCGGCCGATGCCGTGTTCTACGCCTATTTCGCGCCCTACAGCCTGGAGCGGCATCAACGCTTGATCGCGCGCACGGAGCAGCACGCGGCGGTCCACTCTGAAGTGCTCTGCCCGACGCCGGATGGCCGGCCGCTAACGCTGCTCAAGATCGGCAGCGCCGGCGACCGGGCACCTGCCATCTGGATTACATCGCGCCAGCACCCGGGCGAGAGCATGGCCGAGTGGTGGGTTGAGGGCTTTGTTGAGCGGCTGCTCGATCCGGCCGATGCCGTTGGCCGGGCGTTGCTGGGCAACAGCCGGATTTTTCTGGTGCCAAACATGAACCCAGATGGCAGCGTGCGCGGCCATCTGCGTGTCAATGCGCACGGCGTCAACCTCAACCGGGCTTGGCGCGAGCCCGATCCGGAACGATCGCCGGAAGTCTATTTTGTTCGCCAGCGCATGCACGAAACGGGCGTCGATCTGGCCCTGGATGTCCACGGTGACGAGACGTTGGCGTACAACTTCATTGCCGGTGCCGAGGGCGTGCAGCGCTGGAACGACGCGATGGAGGCCGACCTCGACGCGTTCAAGCGCCGGTTGGCGATGATTAGCCCTGACTTCCAGACCGAGTTCGGCTACCCGCGAGACCTGGCCGGTTCAGCTGATCTACGCAAGTGCACAGACTATGTTGCGCAGCAGTTCGGCTGTCTTTCGATGACCCTGGAGATGCCCTTCAAGGATGCCGCAAACCACCCGCTGGAAGAAACCGGTTGGTCGCCCAATCGTTGCAAACAACTGGGTTCGAGCTGTGTCGATGCAATCTGGCAGACGATTTCAGCCGCACCCTGAACCCGCCTCATTGAGCGGCTCGTGGCGAGTCAAAACCCGGCAAGTTCAGGATTCGGAATGGGTAGCCGTGTCGGCCTCGGCCGGACTGTGAACCATTCGTGAGAACACAATGCCGAGTTCGTACAAGGCCCACACTGGAAGTGCGAGCAGCGTTTGCGAGACCATGTCCGGCGGCGTGATCAGCATGGCCAGGAAAAACACACCCACGACCACGTAGCCACGCGCGCTGGCCAGGCCTTCGGGCGTGACCAGGCCAATTGCGACCAGCACCACCGTCACGACCGGCACTTCGAACGAAAAGCCGAATGCCAGGAACATGATCAAGATGAAATCGAGGTATCGGTTGATATCGGTCATCACCGCCACGCCGTCCGGCGCAATCTTGGTGATAAAGGTGAACACCACCGGCAACACCAGAAAGTAGGCAAACAGGCAGCCAAAATAGAACAACGAAGTCGCCGCGAACAGCAGCGGCTTGGCAATTCGCCGCTCGTGCCGATACAGTCCCGGGGCGACAAAGGCCCAGAGCTGGTAGATGATGACCGGCATCGCAACCAGCAGCGAAAGATAGAGCACCAGCTTAAACGGTGCGAAGATCGGCGAGGCGACGTCGATGGCGATCATGCTGGAGCCTTCGGGCAGACGCGAAACCAGCGGTTCGGACACAATCGTATACAGCTTGCGGGCAAACGGAAGCATCACGATCATGCTGGCGACGACCGCACCGACCGCCCACATCAAGCGCGTGCGCAGTTCAAGCAAATGGTCGATCAGTGAGAGATCCTGGTCTTGGTCAGGAATTGGCGGGGCTTGATGGCTCATTGGTTTCGCTCGCGGCCTTGGCCGGGGTTTCGCTCGCGGCCTTGGCCGGGGTTTCGCTCGTGGCCTTGGCTGAATTGGACGACCCGGCGGCCGTGTCGGCCCCGGCCGCCGCAATCGCGTCGGTTTTCTTTTCGTCCACATCAATCGGCGAATTCATCGCATTCATGATTTCGCGGTTGTGTTCGGCATCCAGCTCGGCTTGCAACTGGGTCTGCAGCCCCTGCCAGGCATTACGCGCCTGGCGGCTCAACTGCCCGGCGGCGCGCGCAATTTTAGGTAGCTTATCCGGGCCGATAACGATCAGCGCGATCACAGCCAGCAGGACCATCTCGGTAAAACCGATGCCGCCCATGGCTCAGGACTTCGAGTTGTCGGGTTCGGCGGTGGTGTTGGCGGCAGAGGTCTTCTTATCGTCGTCTTCCTTTTCGTTTAGCTCGTCGCCATCGGCTTCAGAGTTCTTTTCACTATCGCTGACGCCCTTGCGGAAGTCGCGAATCGCGGAACCGAGGTCGCCACCAACATTACGCAGTTTTTTGGTACCGAAGATCAGCAGCACGATCAGCAGCACGATCAGCAATTGCCAGCCGGTTGCTGTATCAATGCGAAGAATCTCGGAAGGCAGATTGCTCTGTCCATTGTCGCGGCGGTCGGTGACCGCCCATAGCACGCCGTCGGCATCAAAGGCCAGGCCGGCATTGGCATAGGGTGATACAGCCGGACCTAGCGGTCCGATCAACTCAGCGGTGGCGGTCTCGGCGTCGATCCGGTAAAGATTGGGTGAATCACTGTTCCAATTGGCATCAAGGCCCTGGCCGATGCCGAAAACGGCACCGCCCCAAGTGGCGATATCGGTAATCGGTACGCCCAGGGCGCCGTCCTGCCCGATCAGGTTCAGGATTCCGGTTTCGGGATCCGCCAGATACAGGCTGTGGCGATAGTCGGAGGACACCAGCAAACGGCCATCGCAGGTAAAGCTCATGCCGAAATCCATCGTCTGGGTGATCGGGATGCTCATGTTGCTCAGGCTGTTGGCGACCGGAAAACCAAAGCCGCCGGTGGGGCTAATGCGAATGAGCGTATTGCGGTCATCATCGGCACCGAACAGACGACCATCGGCGTCAAAAGCCAGGCCCTCGACATCCACAAAGCCGGTCCAGCCGATATATTCGCTGTTGCCGGTCGCAAGGTTGACGCGCCACAGCGCATTGACCCGCTGGTCATCGTTCAGATTGCCGCGCGAATTCACGCTAAAGCCAAAGGGCTCCGCCCACAAAGGCGCGTGCCACCCCAGGAGGGCGACGACGGCGACGATGGCGATGCAGCGCGAGCTTTGCATGGACTTCAAATAGCGACCTGTGTAATTAAAACGGTTCACCCGGAGTTTAATAGTACCAGAACCTGGCTGGATTTGCGCGCCCTCGATCCGGGCCGCCGACGGATGCGAGCCCGACGGGAGGGACTTCAACAGGCCGGGCCGCGAATGATCCGGGGTAAACTGGAAGTGTTTTTAACTACCGGAACGCCGAGTATGGCTCGCCGAATCGAAAACAGCTCGGAAGTCAGCAAACTGGCCGCGCACGCGCAGACCCCGCGAGCTGCAATCGTGCTGACCAACCTGGGGACACCGGAGCGCCCGGACACCAAGGCCGTGCGCAAGTATCTGAGGGAGTTCCTGTGGGATTTCCGCGTCGTCGAAGTGCCGCGCCCGATCTGGTGGATCATCCTGAATTTTTTCATCGTGCCGTTCCGCTCGCCGCGTTCGGCCGAAGCCTACCGGCGGGTCTGGACCGAGCGCGGATCGCCGCTTCTGTACCATAGCCGCGATCTGGCCAAGGCGATGGCGCGCGAATGCAAGCGCGATTTGCCGCGCGTCAAAGTCTATACCGCAATGCGCTACGGCCAGCCGAGTATCACCGAAGCGCTTGAACAGGCGCGCGCCGACAACGTCCAGCGCCTGATCGTGCTGCCGCTGTACCCGCAATATTCGGCGACCACCACGGCCAGTGTTTTCGATGGCCTGGCAACGGCTTTCAGGAACATCCGCTGGATTCCTGAGCTTCGCTTCATTACCCATTATCATGACGACGAGGCTTGGGTGGAGGCGGTCGCCGATCGCATTCGACGCTACCAGGAGGAGCGCGGCACGCCCGAGAGGCTGGTGTTTTCGTTTCACGGCATCCCCAAGAGCTACCTGCTCGACGGCGACCCGTATTACTGCCAGTGCCAGTCCTCGGCGCGGCGAATCGCGGCTCGTTTGAAGCTCGAACCGGAGCACTGGCAGGTGACCTTTCAGTCGCGCCTGGGACGTGCCGAGTGGCTGAGGCCTTATACCGATGAGACGCTGCATGAGTTGGCCGGTCAGGGGGTCAAACAGGTGCAGGTCGTTTGTCCCGGGTTTGCGGTTGACTGTCTCGAAACCATTGACGAAATCGGGGTTGAGAATCGCGAGGCCTTCGAGCTCGCCAGCGGCGGTCGCCTTGAATACATCCCGGCGCTGAATGCCGGGGATGACCATGCCCGCGTGTTGACCGAGCTGTGCTGGCGCCACGGTCAGGGCTGGCCGGAATTCGGCAAGCAAGACGACGGCGGCGAACAGGGCCTGGGGGAACGGGCCGAGCGCGCATCGGCGGCCGCGCGAAGCCTGGGCCTGCCGAGTTGATCGCGGGCCAGGACACATCGACCGGGAGTGCCTCGGCAACCTTTGATGAGGCGGTTCGCGTTTTGCACGAGGTGTTCGGCTTTGATCGCTTCCGGGGCTGCCAGGAAGCGATCGTGCGGACCCTGATCGATGGCGGCAACGCCATGGCTCTGATGCCAACCGGTGGCGGCAAATCGCTGTGCTACCAGATCCCGTCGCTGGTTCGACCGGGCACCGGCATTGTGGTTTCACCGCTGATTGCGCTGATGCGTGACCAGGTCGAGGCCCTGAAGGCGTTCGGGGTGCGCGCCGAGGTGCTGAATTCAACGCTCGAGGCTTCGCGCCAGCGTGAAATCGAGCAGGATTTGCTCGATGGTCGCATCGATTTGCTATACGTGGCCCCCGAGCGCTTGATGCAGGCACGCACGCTGTCGCTGCTGGGTCGTGCGCGGCTGTCGCTGCTGGCGATCGACGAGGCCCACTGCGTGTCGCAGTGGGGGCACGACTTCCGGCCCGAGTATCTTCGCCTGGGCCGGCTGGCGGCCGAGTTTCCGAAGGTGCCGCGGGTGGCCCTGACGGCCACCGCCGATCTGCGCACGCGCGAGGAGATCGCCGGCCAGCTGTTTGAGGACGGCTGTGAGCGCTTCATCGACAGTTTCGACCGTCCCAACATCTGTTACCAGGTGCACGCGCGTACCAGCGCACGCCGCCAGCTACTGGATTTTATTGGGCGCGAACACCCGGATGACTCCGGCATCGTCTATTGTCTGTCGCGCAAACGGGTCGAGCAGGTCGCCGGCTGGCTCAGCGCCGAAGGCCGGCGCGCGCTTCCGTATCATGCCGGTCTCGAAGCCGACCAGCGGCGCCACAACCAGGACCGGTTCATTCGTGAAGAAGGCCTGATCGTGGTTGCGACAGTGGCCTTTGGCATGGGCATCGACAAGCCCGATGTTCGCTTCGTCGCGCATCTCGACCTGCCGCGCTCGATCGAGGCCTATTACCAGGAAACCGGCCGCGCCGGTCGCGACGGTCTGGCCGCCAATGCCTGGATGATCTACGGGCTTGAAGATATCTACCGGCTGCGCCAGATGCTGGCCGACTCGGCCTTGTCCGACGAGCGCCAGCGGGTCGAGCGCCAGCGCCTCGAAGCTCTGATGGGGTATTGCGAAATGGTCGGCTGCCGGCGCCCGCCACTGCTCGGCTACTTCGGAGAAACGCACCACGGCGACTGCGGCCGCTGTGATAATTGCCAGCAGCCACCAGAACTGATTGATGCCAGCGAGGCCGCGCGCAAGGCGCTTTCCTGCGTTTATCGCACCGGCCAGCGCTTCGGTGCCGGTCACGTCGTCGATGTCTTGACCGGCAAGGTCAACGATCGGGTCCGCAACCTTGGCCACGATCGCCTGAGCACCTTTGGAATCGGTGCCGGAGAGGCGCGCGGCCACTGGCATTCACTGCTACGCCAGCTCTTGGCAGGCGGTTTGCTGGCAACCGATC
>JAIVHD010000101.1 GCA_020201235.1 Lysobacteraceae bacterium | reverse complement strand
GTTTGAACCACTGGTCGTGGCTCAGGCCGGCAAGATATTCCTGGGTCAGTGTTGCGCCTTTCTTGACGTCGGGGCCCTTGTCGACCACCTTGTCGATCAACATGCTTTCGAGGCGATTGAAGATCGCGTTTTCCATAATGCGGAGCTGATCGTCAAGATCGTTGCGCACGTGACGGATTTGATCTTTTTCAATCGCGATGGCGCGTGCATCCTTGTCTACGCCTTCACGGGTGAAGACCTGGACATCAATGACTGTGCCGTCCATTCCACTGGGCACTCGAAGCGAGGTGTCCTTGACGTCGGAGGCCTTCTCGCCAAAAATTGCGCGCAGCAGCTTTTCTTCCGGCGTTAGCTGAGTCTCGCCCTTCGGGGTAACCTTTCCGACCAGGATATCGCCGGCTCGGACTTCTGCGCCGACATAGACAATGCCGGCTTCGTCAAGCTTACTCAGCGTGTATTCGCCAACGTTGGGAATATCGCCGCTGATCTCTTCGGAGCCAAGCTTTGTGTCGCGCGCGACGCAGGTCAACTCCTCAATGTGGATCGAGGTGAAGCGATCTTCCTGCACGACCCGCTCGGAGATCAGGATTGAATCTTCGAAGTTGTAGCCATTCCACGGCATAAACGCCACGCGCATGTTCTGACCCAGCGCCAGCTCGCCGATATCGGTCGACGGCCCGTCGGCCAGCACATCCTTGTGGCTAATCAAGTCACCGACTCTGACCAGCGGGTGCTGATTCATGCAGGTGTTCTGATTCGAGCGCTGGTACTTGGTTAAATTGTAGATGTCAACACCCGGGTCATCTTCACCAACTTCGTCCTCGTTGGCACGAACCACAATTCGACCGGCGTCGACCTGATCGACCACGCCGCCTCGAACGGCCACCGTGGTAACGCCGGAATCGGTCGCAACCAGGCGTTCAAGCCCGGTACCAACCAGCGGCTTGTCGACCCGCAAGGTCGGCACCGCCTGACGCTGCATATTCGACCCCATCAATGCGCGGTTTGCATCATCGTGCTCGAGAAACGGCACCATGGCCGCGGCAACCGAGACGATCTGGCGCGGCGAGACATCGATAAAATCGATTTCGTCGGGACGCTTGAGTGTGAACTCTCCCATGTGCCGACATGGCACCAGTTCGGACGTGAACCCGCGCTTGTTATCGAGCCGGGCGTTGGCCTGGGCAATCACATAATCACCCTCTTCGATCGCCGAAAGATACGACACCTCATCGGTGACCTTGCCACTGTTCACCTTACAGTACGGCGTTTCGAGAAAACCATAGCTGTTGGTGCGCGAGTAGACCGCAAGCGAATTGATCAGGCCGATGTTTGGGCCTTCCGGCGTTTCGATCGGACACAGACGTCCGTAATGGGTCGGGTGAACGTCACGCACTTCGAAACCGGCACGCTCGCGCGTCAGGCCGCCCGGGCCAAGTGCCGAAACACGACGCTTGTGGGTCACTTCCGACAACGGGTTGTTCTGATCCATGAACTGCGATAACTGGGACGACCCGAAGAATTCCTTGATCGCCGCAGCCACCGGCTTGGCGTTAATCAGGTCCTGCGGACCGAGGCCCTCGCTTTCGGCCATGCTCAGTCGCTCGCGCACGGCACGCTCGACCCGCACCAGGCCGATGCGAAACTGGTTTTCGGCCATTTCGCCAACCGAGCGTACACGGCGGTTTCCAAGGTGATCGATATCATCGACGGTACCGTTGCCGTTGCGAATGTCGATCAGCACCTTTAGCACTGCCAGGATGTCTTCCCGGTCCAGCGTGCCGGGGCCTTCGAGTTCATCGCGCCGGACGCGCCGGTTGAACTTCATGCGACCGACGGCCGACAGGTCGTAGCGCTCTTCGGTAAAGAACAGGTTCTTGAAAAGGTTCTGCGCGGCGTCCTTTGTCGGCGGCTCGCCCGGACGCATCATCTTGTAGATTTCCCACAGCGCTTCCAGCTCGTTGCTGGTCGGATCGATCCTGAGCGTGTTGGAAATGTACGGGCCCTGGTCGAGATCATTGACATACAAAATATCGAAGTTCTTGACTTTTGCTTCGCGCAATTCTTCGAGCTTTTCGGCGGTCAGTTCGTCATTGCACACAGCCAGCAATTCACCGCTGCTGGTGTCGACGATGTTGTGCGCCAGAATACGGCCGATCAAATAATCGTCGCTGATATCCAGCGATTTGACGCCAGCCTCCTCAATTTGCTTAACGTGGCGGGCCGTGATGCGTTTGTCGCGCGCAACGATGACATTACCCTGCTTGTCGGTAATGTCGGACAGCGCGATCTCGCCGCGCAGCCGCGACGGCACCAGGTCAAGCTTGGCATCGCTCTTGCGAAGCGTGATGCGGGATTTCTCGAAAAAGGTGTCGAGAATGCCCTCGTCGTCCATGCCAAGGGCACGCAGCAGAATGGTGACCGGCAGCTTACGGCGGCGATCGATTCGGGTGAACACACAATCCTTGGGGTCGAATTCGAAATCAAGCCAGCTGCCGCGGTATGGAATTACGCGGGCCTTGTAAAGCAGCTTGCCGGAGGAATGCGTCTTGCCGCGATCGTGGTCAAAGAACACCCCCGGCGAGCGGTGCATCTGGTTGACGATGACGCGCTCGGTGCCATTAATGACGAACGTGCCGGTGCTGGTCATCAGTGGCAGGTCGCCCATGTAGACGTCCTGCTCTTTGACTTCCTTGACCTTCTTGTTACGGGCCGGGCTGTCCTTGTCGTAAATGACAAGACGGACGGTCGTGCGCAACGGCGCGGCATAGGTCATGCCGCGCAGCTTGCATTCGGACACATCGAACTCGGGCTTGCCAAGCTGGTAGCTTACATACTCAAGCGCGGCATTGCCGGAATAGCTGGCGATCGGGAAAACCGACGACAATGCACCGTGCAGTCCCTTCAGGTCGCGATCGGATTCGGCGACCTGGTCCTGTAAAAAGTGTTGGTAGGAGTCGACCTGGGTTGACAACAGAAAGGGTGCATCGATAACCTGCACGTGCTTTCCAAAATCCTTTCTGATACGCTTCTTTTCAGTAAACGAATAACTCATCGGCATTTCACCCGCATGCTGGTGCAACGAATCCGGGACTCTGATACGATCGGTGTACGCCGAGACACCCGGAACGGGTCTCGGCAACCGCAAAACGCGAAAACGGGAACGGGCCGGGTGTTTTTCAACACCCAGCCCTCCCCGAACTTCACTACAACCGCGAGGTAATTACTTAACCTCGACAGATGCGCCTGCTTCTTCCAACTGCTTTTTGATATCTGCTGCTTCGTCCTTGGTCACGCCTTCCTTAACCGGTGCCGGCGCGCCTTCGACCAGATCTTTGGCTTCCTTCAGACCCAGGCCAGTGATGCTGCGGATGGTCTTGATGACCTGAACCTTCTTTTCACCAAACCCGGACAGAATAACGTCAAATTCGGTCTGCTCCTCGGCGGCGGCGGCTTCACCACCTGCGGCCGGTGCAGCTGCGGCAGCAACCGGCACGGCGGCGGAAACACCAAATTTTTCTTCCATCGCCTCAATCAGGTCGACGACTTCAACAACAGTCATATTGGAAATTGTTTCCAGAATATCTTCTTTTGAAACGGCCATTTGTTCAAACTCCAGAGAAATTGAATTGTGTAAAAATCAGGCAGCCTTGCTATCGCGTACCGCGGCAATGGTTCGAACCAGCTTGGTGTGCGGCTCGGCGAGGGTACGAACGAATTTTTCGATCGGTGCTTTCATAACACCCATCAACATGGAAATCGCCTGGTCACGGGTCGGCATGCTGGCAAAGCGCTCGAGTTCCGAGGCCTCATAC
>JAIVHD010000326.1 GCA_020201235.1 Lysobacteraceae bacterium | reverse complement strand
TGAAAAGCCTTGCGCCGACCCCGACCACCACTGCCGGCCAGCCGCCGAGTCTGCCGTGGTGGCCGAAAAACCGGACCGCTGAGGCGTTCATCATCCGGTCCTTCAACGGGCTGGCCGCACCCACGGTTGCCGAGTGATGGTGCTCGACGACTGCATCGGCGGCGACCTCAAGGGTCCAGCCGGCCTGTTTGAGGCGAAAGCACAAATCGACGTCTTCCCAGTACATGAAATAGTCCGGATCGAACAGACCGACCTGGCGCAGGGCCGCAGTGCGTAGCAGCATGCAGGCACCGGTGATGTAGTCGAGCTGGCCGGCACAGGCCAGCTCGTGGCAATGGCGCGAGCGACCGAGCCACAGGTCGACTGTGCCGCCGCCGTAAGTGGTCGGTGCGTCGGGTAACAGCGGGTCGATGATGGCGGCGCCGATCACGCCGGCGGCTGGATTGCAGCGGGCTTTTTCGAGCAGCCGGTTCAGCGTGTCGGCGCGAACGCGGGCATCGTTGTTGATCAGCCAAACCCACTCGGTCGGGGTCTCCAGCAAATTTTGCAGCAGCGGGTTGTGGCCGCCGCCGAATCCGGCGTTGGTCGGGTTGAGGCGCACTTCAATGGCTGGAAAGGCGGCCCGGATGCACGCCATCGAGTCGTCGCCGGAGGCGTTGTCAATGACCACGATTCGGCCCGGCGGATTGTCCGAGTCGGCTAACGATTGCAGACAGGCCAGCGTATGCTCGCCGCCGTTGTAGTTGAGCGTGACCGCGACGACCTGCTCGCGGCCTTGGCTAGCCGCGGTCATGTGCCGTTCGCCTTGATCCCGGCTGATTCACCATCGCGCCTGCTGCGACGCCGTCAGCCACCGCATCTGCGGCGTTTCGCCCGGTCGTGCATCCTCACCGGACAGGCCAGTACGCCTGCGCTGCACTTGGTCTCGAAACACCCCCGCTACAGCCCTTGGCCGCGTCTCGCGAAGCAGAGATGGCGCATAAACCGGGTTGATCATCGTCGTCACTGTCGTCCCATGGGTCGCCGGTAACATCATAATCGCCGTGGTCCAGTCGCGCCATTGCCGAGCGCGGCGACGGCCTGTTCGACCGCACGGGGCAAGGTGCGCGAGCTGGCATCGGCCAGTTCGCGGAGATGGCCAGGGTCGGTCGTACCGACGACCGCGCAGGATACGCCGGGCCGGGCGAGAACCCAGGCCAGCGCAAGTTGCGCCGGGCTCCACCCGGGTGCGCGCAGTGCTTTGCGGAAGCGCTGCGCGCGGGCCAGGCCAAAAGCCCCGCCGGCCAGCGCGCGGGCCAGATACCACAGGCCGCTCGGGCGGCTTAGCCAGCTTGCCAACGGCGGTGCAAACAGCATGCGCGCCAGCGGGCCGGCCGCCAACACACCCTGGCCGGCTGCGGCGGCCTGCTGCGCCAGCCCGGCGTTGCCGGACTGGACTACGGAAATGAACGGCATCACGACATCAAATTGGCCACAACCGGTGACGTGTTCGATGACTTCGGAAAAGCCGTTGACGCCGAGCAGCGCGACTTTGCCGTCGGCGCGCAGCCGTTGCAGCGTCGAAAGCAGTTCGTCGCTCAAGTCGTGGATGTGCGGGCCATGCAATTGCAGCAGTGCGATGCGGTCGGTGTTTAAGCGCCGCAGGCTTTTTTCGACCTGCGCGACGATTCGTTCGGGCCGAAAGTCCTTGACCAGGCGGCCGCGTGTGTCTGTGACCGTGCCGACTTTGGTTGAAACCAACAGGCAGTCGCGATCGACGTCAAGCGCGTCGAGGATGCGCGCGAGGCGGCGTTCGGCAAAGCCGTCGCCGTAGGACGCGCCGGTGTCGAAAACGTCGATGCCGCGTTCAAGCGCGGTTTCGACGACCGCGCGCGCGCGCTTCTCGGCAAAGCCCGGCCGGGCCCAATAGCTGGCACAGCCCAGCCCCAGCCTGGAAATGCTCCAGCCGGTGCGCGCCAGCGGGACGCGCGCGATACCGCAACGCTCGCCAGATGCAATCATCTGCGCGGGCCGAGCACGCCTGCCAGCCAGGTCACCGGTGTCTTGACGGCCAGGCTGAGCGCGATCATCAGGGCCCAGGCCGGACGCTGCCAGCGCGGCCACTGGTCTGCTGGACAATGCCTGACCAGATAACGCCACAGGCCGATGTGCTTGGCCCACAGCACGGCAACCGGGCGCGACTTTGATGACTGGCCGCCGGCGTGTACGACGCTGACAGCGGGCGTCCAGCGAAGCTTCCAGCCGGCGCTGCTCAATCGGGCAAACAGGTCCAGGTCCTCGAAGTGCAGCGGGTAGCGTTCGTCCATGCCGCCCAACTGGTCGAATGCCGCGCGTCGCACCAGCATGCAGGCGCCGGATACCGCTTCGACCTCGATGGGGCCGGTTGGCGCGTGTGTTTGCGACAAATCGATGCCGTTAGACGATTTTCGCAGCAATTCGTCGACGATCCGCCGTGGCGTCGGCAGCCTTCTGCGACTGCCGCGCTGCTCCTGGCCGTTTTGGTCCAGCACCCGGCCGGAGGCCAGCGCCGCTTCCGGGTGGCGGTCGAGTTCGTTGATCAACTCAGCCAGGTCGACGCGGCTGATCAGGCAATCGGGGTTGAGGATCAGCAGATACTCGCGCCCGCGCCCGCGACAGGCGCGGTTGATCGCGCGTGCAAATCCGAGGTTGGAGCCGACGCGGTCAATCGCGATCTCCGGTCGCCCGGAGGCAAAATCGAGGCTGCCGTCGCGCGAGCCGTTATCGATGATGGTCAGTTCGGGTTTGGCGCTTTGGCGAGGCCGCAGCGATTCAACGCAGCGCTGCAGCCAGTGGCCGGCGTTGTAATTGACGATCACGACCGTGACGCGCGACAGCGGCGGCCGGTGCGCTTTGCTCATTGATGGCCCAGCAACTGCCGCAGGCGCTTCCATAGCGGTGTCTTGAGTTGTCGCAGACGCTCGATTTCGCGCTCGCGCTCGGCCAGCAGATGGCCGGCACGGATATGCTTGCGGACCTCGTCGTTGTAGTGCTGGTAAACGCTTTCAGCACGGTCGGTGAACAACGACAGTGTTGCGATCGGCGGACGCTCGACGCCTGCGGCCGCGGCGACCGCAATAAAGTAGAGCGGGGCGGTCGCCGGTCGCGCGGCCTTCGAGACGCGGCCATCGGCCTCGGCGGTCAGGTGCTCGGCATCGCCGAGCGGGCCGCGCCCGGCCCGGTCCAGCGACCAGAGCACGGATTCGAACATCAGTTTCTGGCCAAATATCGCGTAATTCGGGAAGTGCCTGTTCAGCAGCGCTTCGAACTCATCGCGGTATAGCTCGCGAACGTGAAACTCGTTGTTGTAGCCGGTCTCGTCGGAGTAGGTTTTGCGGTCCGGTGAGGACAGCAGCAGAAAGCCGCCGGGTTTGAGCACGCGCCGGAATTCGGTGAGCAGCGCGTCGTGCGCGGCCAGGTGCTCCAGGGTTTCGAACGAAACCACACAGTCAAAGCGCTGATCATCGAATGGCAGTTCAAGTGCGTTGGCCTGATGAAACGACAGCGTCTCGGCGGCGTAGCGCTGCCGGGCATGCGCGATCGACGCGGGGTCGAGATCGACGCCGGCGACCGAGTGCGCCGAGTCGGCCAGCAGGCGGCTGCCGTAGCCCTCGCCGCAGGCGCAATCGAGTACATCCAGACCGGTCACAAGCTGCCGCGCCCAGGCGTAGCGGTGCCAGTGCTCGTAATAGATTTCGCGCACGCATTCGGGCGTGAATCGCTCGCCGGTAAATTCCAGCGGGCTGGCGGTCGCGGCGTCTTTGGGGTTGGCAGGCTCCATCGGCGCGACGCTACAGCCGGAATTCCTTGCCGAGATAGACCT
>JAIVHD010000325.1 GCA_020201235.1 Lysobacteraceae bacterium | reverse complement strand
TCCATTGCAGAACGACGTAAACGTTCTTGCGCCTTCGGTGGCAGCTTACGCGCATCAATCTTGCTTCGTCCTATCATGCTGCATAGTATAACCTATGAGGCTTTACTTATGAAGGTATTAATAGACGCACTCCCGAAGGGCGGGCCGGAAAGCGCTCACCAGGATCAGGTAACCGCGAGAGCGTGTAGCGATCGTGGCCGGAGTGCCGCCTGGCGGCACCCCGGCATCGGACCGCGCGTTACAGCGCTTCGAATATGCCGGCAGCGCCCATGCCGGTGCCGATGCACATGGTGACCATGCCATATTTCTGCTTGCGTCTTCTCAGACCATGTATCAGCTTGGCCGACAGCACCGCGCCGGTCGCGCCCAGCGGGTGGCCGAGCGCGATCGCGCCGCCTAACGGGTTGACCTTGTCGGGATCAAGCCCGGTCGTGCGGATTACAGCTAACGCCTGGGCTGCGAAGGCTTCGTTGAGTTCGATCCAGTCGAGGTCATTCTTGGCGATGCCGGTCTGTTCCAACACCTTGGGGATGGCCGCAATCGGGCCGATTCCCATGATCTCCGGCGGCACGCCGGCGACCGAGAAGCCGCGGAACACGGCCAGCGGGGTGAGGTTGTACTTTTTGAGGATCTTTTCCGATACCAGGATCAGCGCGCCGGCGCCGTCCGACATCTGCGAGCTGGTGCCGGCGGTGACGGTACCGTCTGCGCGGAATACGGTGCGCAGTTTGCCCAGCGCCTCGGGCGTGGTGTCGCGCCGCGGGCCTTCGTCGGTGTCGATCACGGATTCAATTTCGCGGATCGCGCCGGAGGACAGGTCGGGCTGGTGGCTGATGACGGTATACGGGCGAATCTCGGTGAACTGGCCGTTGTCGATGGCCGAAATGGCCTTCTGATGGCTTTGGTATGCAAACTGGTCCTGATCCTGGCGCGATATGCCGTACTGCTCGGAGACCTTTTCGGCCGTGATGCCCATGCCGTAGGCAATCGCAAGGTTGTCGTCCCGGAACACGTCGGGGTTCATTGCGACCTTGTGGCCCATCATCGGCACCATGGTCATGGTTTCGGTGGGCCTCACCCAGGCGAATTCGGTCGGCGGCCATGGCCACGGTTTGAAGGCCCGAGGAGCAGAAGCGGTTGACGGTCACGCCCGGCACGCTGTCAGGCAGCCCGGCCAGCAATGCGCCGATTCGCGCGACGTTCATGCCCTGTTCGGCCTCGGGCATGGCACAGCCGACGATCACGTCTTCGATTTCCGATCCATTGATCTCGGGCACTTCGGCCATGGCCTGGCGAATCACGTGCGCCAGCAGGTCGTCGGGTCGGGTATTGCGGAAGCCGCCCTTGAACGCCTTGGCAACCGGCGTCCGGACGGCGGAAACGATGTATGCATCACTCATGGTTGAATTCCTATCGGTAAATTTTTGAATATTCGAAGCTGGTGCTCCGGAATTGTTTGGCTGGTGTAGCGAGCAGCCGGCTGTCGGTGGTTGCCGGCGCGCAGGATCCGCAGTGGAGGATGAGTGTCCATGAGGAATCCGAGCACCGCCGGACGCCGACAGCCGGTCGCGCAGTAGCCAGACATCAATTCCGTAACGGCTTGCCGGTCTTGAGCATATGCACGATGCGCTCCTGGGTTGGTTTCATTTTCGCCAGTTCGACGAAGTGCCTGCGCTCCAGGCCGTACAGCCATGCTTCATCGACCGGGGTGTCGCGATCGATCTGGCCGCCGCATAGCGTGTCGGCGATGCGGGCGCTGATTTCGAAATCGTGCGGGCTGATGAAGTGGCCTTCGAGCATGTTGGTCAGCAACATCTTGAGCGTCGCGATTCCGACGTCGCCGGCGGCCGGGATGCGGCGACCCGGCAGCGGCGCGCGGTAGCCGGCCGCGTTCAGGGCGGCAATCTGGCCGTGGGCGGCGTGCAGCAGTTCGTGCTCGTGCATGACGATTGCATCGGCCTCGCGCAGATAGCCCATTTCGCGGGCTTCCATGGCCGAGCCCGAGACCTGGCCCATCGCGATCTGCTTGAAGCGTTTCTCAAGCAGTGGATCGCGGTCGCCGGCAACGGTCTGATCGTGAATGCGCAGCGCCAGCGTGCCCAGTCCGCCACCGGCGGGCAGCAGCCCGACGCCGGCCTCGACCAGACCCATGTAGGACTCCAGGTGCGCGACGATGCGGCTGGTGTGCATGGCCAGCTCGAGGCCGCCGCCCAGTGCCAGTCCGCGAACCGCAGCCACGCTCGGCACGGCCGCGTAGCGCAGCCGCAGGTTGACCTGCTGGAAATCGGTAACCAGTTTTTCGACCTTGTCGAACTCGCCGTTTTCAACCCATTCCATGGCCGCTTTGAGGTTGGCACCGGCCGAAAATGGTCCGTTCGGTTGCCAGATCACGATCCCGGAAAATTCGCGTTCGGCACGCTCGACGGCCTCGTTCAAGCCATCGATGACGCCCGAATCGATGACGTTCATCTTTGACTTGTGAGAGACGATCAGAACATCATCCTCCAGCGTCCAGAGGCGCGCGCCGTCCAGGTCGGCCACGGTCGTGCCGCGCTCGGACGTTTCGCCGATCAGGCGCGGCGGCTGGAGCTGGCGCCGGTAGACGGCCAGGTCCGGACGCGGCACGGGATTGCCGTTGCCGGAAACCGAACCGTCGTGGGCGTGGGCCGCCTGTACCTGCGAGACCCAATCGGGCAGGGCAGCGCTGGCCAGCGCGGTGCCGTTGTCGATGTCGCGCTGGACGAGGGCGGCCACTTCATTCCAGCCTGCGGCCTGCCAGATCTCGAACGGGCCGTGCTGCCAGCCGTAGCCCCAGCGCATGGCCAGGTCGATTTCGCGGGCCGAGTCGGCGATTTCAGCCAGGTGGACGGCGCAGTACTGGAACAGGTCGCGGTGTATGGCCCATAGGAACTCCAGCTCCGGTCGGTCGGATTCGGCCAGCGTTTTCATTTTTTCGGCCGGGTCGCGGATGCCCAGCACCTTTTTGACTTCATCGTCGATGCCGTAATCGGTCTCGCGATATTCTCCGGTTTTCGGTGCCAGCACCTTGATCGCCTTGCCCTCCTTGCGGAATACACCGGCGCCTGACTTTTGACCCAGTGCGCCGGCGTCGATCAGTTGCTGCATCCAGTCCGGCACCTGATAACAAGGGTGCCAGGGGTCGTCTTGAAGCCGGGTCTGCATGGTGTTGATGACACTGGCCATGGTGTCCAGGCCGACCACATCGGCCAGCCGGAAAGTAGCCGATTTCGGCCGCCCGATTGCCGGTCCGGTCAGCGCATCGACAGTGTCGAAGCCGAGCCCAAGGCGCTTTGCGTGATGCACGGTCGAGATCATCGAGAACACGCCGACCCGGTTGGCAATGAAGTTGACCGTATCGCGGGCGCGAACCACGCCCTTGCCCAGGGTCTGGGTCAGAAACACCTCGAGCTGGTCCAGCACGCCGGCATCGGTGCCGGCGTGCGGGATCAGTTCGACCAGGTGCATGTAGCGCGGTGGGTTGAAGAAATGCACGCCGCAGAAACGCGCGCGATTTCTTTCCGGCAACACGCTGGCCAGCTCGGTAATCGACAGCCCGGAAGTATTGGAGGCAAAGATCGCGTCGGGCTGGATGTGCTGTTCAATCTTGTCGTACAGCGATTTCTTGATGTCGATGCGCTCGGCCACGGCTTCGATGATGAAGTCGCAGTCGGCCAGGCTGGCCGCGTCATCGTCGAAATTGGCCGGGTGCAGGAATTCGATCAGGCGGTTGTCGGCCAGCGGCGGCGGCTTGAGTTTGCCGAGTCGCTGGATTGAGCCGGTGACCAGGTCGTTGCGCCCACCTTGTTTTGCCGGCAGGTCGAACAGGCGGACCGGGATACCGGCGGCGGTCAAATGCGCCGCGATTTGGGCACCCATTACGCCGGCACCAAGTACCGCGGCTTTTCTAACGATGAATCTGTTGTTGGACATGGTTGTCTTATTCCTGTTTCGAATTCTGGATTTTCGATCTTTGACCAATCGCGGTTTGTCTTTGAAAGCGGTCCACAGAGTTAACAGATGAACATCGATTGGCCTGAAGGCCTTGTCTGTGTCAATCTGCGTAATCTATGGAACGCAGTGTGTCTCAACTGGCCTTGGCCAGCGGCGATTCGGCTTCGCCGAACTGCGCGTGCATCAGCGCGTCGGGGTCGAACTCGTCGACCGCGATCAACTCGGCCGACAGGCGCTGGGCCTCGATCAGCAGGCGAGCCTGCTCCTCGTTAATCAGACCGGCCTCGACCGCCTGTGCGGCCAGCTTGTCGACATTGACCGGTGTTGGTTGGCGCTTCAGGCCACTGACCACTGCGCGCTCGGCTTGCTCGGCGGCGAGCACCGCGTCGAAGGCCTTGAGCGCAATTGCTGTGCCGACACCCTCGGTGGCGCGGTAGACATCGTGGGTCAGACGGTCGCGGGTGGCGTTGTGGCTCATCAACATCATTGCGATTTTGCGGCCGGTGCGGTCGTCGGATTCGGCATGCACTCGACCGAACGGGAAGCAGATGCGCTTGAGGATCCAGCCGATGGCGCCGGACGGGAAGTTGGCCAGCACGCCGTGCAGGGCTTCCTCGACGCGGTGCAGGCTGTCGGCCACGCCCCATTCGACCAGCGCCAGGTCGTCGACGGGCCGACCGTCGTCTTCGAAGCGCTTCAGGATTGCCGATGCAATATACAGATGACTGAGCGCATCGGCGAAGCGGCCGGACAACTTTTCGGCGAACTTGAACTTGCCGCCCAGGATCAGCAGCGTGGCGTCGGCGATCAGCGTGAAGTTGGCGCTGAGGCGATTGATGCGCTTGTAATGGCTTGCCCGGCGCGCGTCCGGGGCCTGGCTGGTGGCGGCCGTCATTTCCTTGAGCAGCCACGGATGGCAGCGGATTGCGCCCTGGCCGAAGATGATCATCGAGCGGGTCAGGATGTTGGCGCCCTCAACCGTGATGGCCACCGGCACCGACTGGTAAATCAGCCCTAAGTAATTGCGCGGACCCATGATGATGCCCTTGCCGCCGTGGATGTCCATGGAATCGATGGTCAGCCGCCGGTAGGCCTCGGTCAGGTTGGCCTTGAGGATGGCCGACAATACCGCTGGCTTCTCGCCCTGGTCCAGCGACACCAGCGTCATCCGGTGCGCAGCATCCATGCGGTAGGTCTCGCCAGCGATGCGCGCCAACGGCTCCTGGACGCCCTCGAAGTTGCCAATCGGCTGTTTGAACTGGTAACGAACGCGCGCATAAGCTCCAGTCACCTGGCTGAGCAGCTTGCCGCACGCCACCGATAATGCCGGCAGTGAGATCGCGCGGCCGGCCGACAGGCAGTGCATCAGCATGCGCCAGCCCTGGCCGACGCGTTCCTGGCCGCCGATGACCCAGTCCATCGGGATGAATACCTCGGTGCCGCGGGTCGGGCCGTTCATAAACGGGGCTCCTCCCGGGATGTGGCGTTTGCCGTTTTCCACGCCGGCGGTGCTGGCCGGGATCAGCGCACAGGTAATCCCGAGGTCCTTTTTGTCGCCGAGCAGGCCGTCGGGGTCAAAGGCCTTGAACGCCAGCCCGACCAGTGTCGCGACCGGTGCCAGTGTGATGTAGCGCTTGTCCCAGGAAACGCGCAATCCCAGAACTTCCTTGCCCTCGAACTCACCCTTGCAGACGATTCCCTTGTCGGGCATCGATGCGGCGTCTGAGCCGGCCAGCGGTGAGGTCAGCGCAAAACACGGAATTTCCTCGCCCGAGGCCAGGCGCGGCAGGTAATGCTTCTTCTGCGCCTCGGTGCCGAAATAGTGCAGCAGCTCGCCCGGGCCGAGCGAGTTCGGTACCATCACGGTGGTCGCGGCCGACGAACTGCGCGTGGCGATCTTGGTCACCACCGCAGCATTGCCCTGGGCCGAAAAGTCAAGCCCGCCATATTCTTTAGGGATGATCATGCTGAAGAAGCGGTGCTTTTTCAAGTGTGCCCAGACCTCCGGCGGCAGGTCCTGGTCGTTGTAGATCTGCCACTCGTCGAGCATGCGGCAGAGTTCCTCGACCGGGCCGTCGATAAAGGCCCGCTCTTCCTCGGTCAGCGACGGGGCCGGGTGGCTCAGCAGTTTTTTCCACTTCGGACGGCCCGAAAAGAGCTCTGCGTCCCACCAGGTCGTGCCCGATTCCAGGGCCTCGCGCTCGGTTGCCGACATGGCCGGCAGCACCTTGCGAAACCAGTCGAACAGATGGTTGGTGATCAGCAGCCGCCGCAGTGGCGGCAATGCCGCGACCACCAGCGGCAGTGCAATCAGTGCTGCTGCGATGGCGACGGCGGGGTGCAGCGAAATCCAGAACGCGCCGGCCGCCACGGCTGTCATCAGCAATGCGGCAAACCAGACGGGGGCGGCAAAGTAGGCCAGAACCAGCGGAATCAGAACGACGGTAATCAGCGCAACAGTGGTCATGCAATATTCTCCTTGAGCGAATTCTTTGGGGTGGCCGCCAGCGCGGAGTCGCGCAGGCCGGCGCAGCCGAAACAAACCAGCGCACGGGCAGTCTGCTCGACCTGATCGTCGCGGGTTTCGGCCATGGTGTAGGTCAGCGCGCCGATCAGAAAATCGAGCTGCTGGCGCAGGTTGTCCGGCGAGGTGCCGAGCGCGCGGCTGACCGCGTCGGCGAAGGCGCGCATGACATGTGAATACTGGCGTGCGATGGTGCCGTGCAATTGGCTTGTGTTCTCGGCCCAGGCGCGCATCAGCAAGCGCATGAAGCGCCCGTCGTCGCCGGCAGACTGGGTGCTGAGCAATAGCGCCGGGTAGATGAAGGCTTCAAGCACGTTTTCGAGTTTCGGCGGGTTGGATTGGTCAAGCACCGCTT
>JAIVHD010000100.1 GCA_020201235.1 Lysobacteraceae bacterium | reverse complement strand
GGCCAGCACGCCAACAGCGCTTTGCGGTGGCATCAATAGCACAACCGTGGCTGGTGTCTGGATTGCCGCGCCAACGGCGACCCATTCAGCCGGTTTTTCAATTTGCAGCCGAAGCGCGTCCACGCCCTCCAGTTTCAGCCGCTGCCCGGCCTGCCTGGCCGCCCGTTGCATCATTTCGCTGCCGTCATCCATGATGACCCAGTGGCGCTCTCGGTCGGACGAGGCCAGTGCCCAGTCGACCAACGCCCCGGCTTGTTCGGCCAATCCAGCACCCAGGTGAAAAATTTCGCTGCCCCCTATGGTATCCAGCGACATCGGCCCAATCCATGGCAGGCCCCGTGCATTGAGCACAGCAGCAACCGCTGTCTGATCGTGCGGCAGCACACCACCAAGCAGCGCCACGACGTCGGCCGATTCCAGCAACCCGGCCAGCGAGCCCGAACGGGACGGATCAAAGTCCAGTTCCACCAGCTCGATGTCACGTCCATAGACGCCGCCACGTGCGTTAATCGCCGCCAGCGCCGCGGCAATGGTTTCGGTATTTGCGGCCGATCGCCCTTGCATGGGACCGTCAACAGCCCGAGGAAGACCGATGCGAACCGTATCTCGCATCATCGGATTATCAAGCACCCGCAGCCACGCGATCAGGTTCTCAAGGTCGCGCAGACTGAATTGATAGCGCGGCATGATTGCTTGCAAACGGTTGCCGGCCGGGTCGAGGCCATTGGCGATGGCTCGCTTGAGCGTGCCGCGCGAGTAGGGCCCGTGGGTGCGGCCCGATTGGGTGGTGGTTTCATAGGGGCGGGTCAGCATCGACCACCACAGCCTGGTCGGCGTAAAGCCGCTTTCGACCCGCCCGCGGCCGTCGATGCCGTGACAACTGGCGCAAGGCATGGTCGCGGCATCGACCTCAAGACCACCGGAAAGCTTCGCCGTGGCCTGGTCCAGCGACTGGCCGCGCTCAAATAACAGTCGACCCTGTTCGGCCGATGCCTGCTTGCTGGAATACACTGCCGGCGGGCTGTTGCCGGCGTAGCCCGCAACCAGGTTCAGTACCGCCCAGACAAAAACCGCTGCGATCGCTACCCGTCTGGCTCGTCGCCGGCCGACAAAACCAATCAAGGGCCGGCGTCCTCCATCACCGATTGCAGGATTTCGATCAACTCCGATGCGCTTGCGGCACCGTGTGCCTTTTTCCAGTATCCGGTCGCAACATTGCCGATCACCATCACCGAGGTATGCTGTTCAGGCTGTTCGACCTGGTAGCCCAGCCGCCCTAGCGCATGATCGAGCTGATCAGACTCGCCGGTCAATAAGTACCAGCCCTGGCGGGCCTTGAATCGCTGGCTGTATTGCCGCAATTCAGAAACCGAATCACGGCCCGGGTCAACGCTCATCGACAACAGATGAACCTCGCTGCCAAGCCGGTCGCCTAACCACTTCTGAATTTCGGCAAGGTGTGCTGCCATGACCGGGCAGACGCCTTCGCAGCGGGTGAAAAACGGGTGGATCAACACCACCTTGTCGTGCAGCAAGTCAGTGTAGAAACGTTGCTTCTGACCATCTTGATCAATGAGCACGGCATCGCCGAAGTACGCCCGCGCAGCTTCGTTGGCCAGGGCGCTCGACGACAGGCCAATCGCGATCATTAGCAGCAGCGCAATCAATGCTCCGCGACCCATCTGCTTGGCCAATCGGGCGTGCCGATCGGCTGTCTGTCCGACGGTGTTGTTCATGGCCGATCTCCTGAGGCATCATCCGGAACATGCAAGCGATCCAACGCGGCGACAATCGTGTCTGTAGCACTTAAGGCATCGAGCGGAATCCAGTCACCACCGCGGCCATCGTTGACTAAAACCAGCGCCGGATGCGTTGTTTTTTCACCCACTCCCACCCCTAACCGATGCTGCAAGTCGTTGATTCTCGGTGCCGGGCCGGTCAGCAGTGTCCAGCGTTCCGGGTTGTGGCCAAAACGATCGGCCCAGGCCTTCAGACGCTGCGGCGTATCACGCGCCGGGTCAATCGAAACCGAGATCAGGTGTACGTCATCCATGGCCGCGCGCGCGAGCAGCTTTTGCAGCTGACCAAACTGGGCACCCATGGTCGGACAGACGGTACCGCAGGACGTGAAGATAAACTGCAAGGCGATGCGCTGGTTGGCCACCAGATCATGAAAGCGCACGTCGCTGCCGGACTGGTCGCTGAGAACGATGCGCTCGAAGCCGTCATCGCCATTGGCCGCCGTCGGTGCGGCGGCCTGTGCGATGACCGTAACCAGACCGCAAACCAGCGCGGTCAGCATCAGCCCTAAGCGGCTGGTTGGCGTTCGCGGGGCCGACAGGGATCGATTTGGGGATTGCATACAGCGTCTCCAGTTGATTACGGGTGTCCGGCGTTTGCCGGTGGCTCGGTGCCGACGTGGACTGTGACAAAGGGCGATTTTCCGAAGCCAAGCCCACGAGAAGCGCTGGCGAAGCTGACGTAATAGACACCGCTTTCGGGCGGCTCAAAGGTGAGCTGATAGCGCCCATCGCCGAGTTCGGCGAGGTCATGACGCTGCTGCCAGACCCCGGGCGACAGCACGGTCAGGCCCAGCGCGTCTTGAATGCCACTGACCGGCTCACCACTGTTCGGGTCGCTTAGCCGGACCTCAATCGTCAAGCTCTGACCGGGTCGCGCCTGTCGCTGGCCGGGCAGCAGCTCGACCACCAGCGGTTGGCGCTGCAGGCGACGAGCCTCGAGTTCCGGGTTGCGTGCAACCTCGACCTGGAAACAACCCATCCAACGCGGCGAATCAAGAAACAATGCCAGTTGATGAGTGCCCGGACGCCCAAGTCCGGCCTTGCCGGTATACAAACCAGGCTGTTGCTCGCGCAGGCTGCGGTCCAGCACCATCAACGCGCGCGCTTCCAGGCGCGAGGTCGTGAAACTGCCCATCGGCGCGGCCATACCTTCCATGTAGTAGTACACCGCACGGTCGGCACCGTGGGCAAACAACATGGCCGCGGCTCCAGGTGCCGGAACCACCGAAGCCGTACCGAACGGCCGGGCGGCCGAAGCGGTCGGACCCTGGCCAATCGGAATTTCAATCGCGACGGTGTTGCCATCCGGGTCGTCCAGGCCCTCCAGACTCAGGGCCATGACAATCGGGCTTCCAAGGTGGGCGACATAGGCCAGTTGGTCGGAAAAGCCGATCTCGATCGGACTTTCCTCAACCTCAACGGTGCGGATCAATTGTTGGCGCGCCGTATCGATGATGTGCACATGGCGGCTGTCGGGTGCCGGAACGAAGGCAAAACGGCCCTGCGCCTCGAAGCTTACCCGTCCGAGCCGCGATGGCGGCGACTCCGGGTACGGGTTGATTCGGGCCGAAACCGCCAGGGTTTCGGGATCGATCGCGGCCAGAGTTCCATCGGCGTGAGCCACCCAGGCCAGACCACCGGCCTTTGACCAGGCAACCGAGGTCGGAAAGCGCCCGGTCTTCACATCGCCAAGGTGGCGCAACTCGGCAACCGACAACACCGAAACCGTCTGCTCGCCGCGATTGACAACAAACACCCGGCGGTTGTCATCGCTAAACGCAATATCGTGCGGACCGGTGCCGGTTTCGATCTGGCGAAGAATTCGCAGCCCCCGGGTATCGACCACCGTGACGCCGCCGGTCGCTTGGCCACCGTCAGCGCCATGAGTGACCCACAAGAACGCGCCATCGGGCTGAATCGCCATTCGGCCGGGCTGACGACCCACGTCCAGACGCGCGTCAACACCGGGCGCATCCAGCGGGACCCGCGCCAGCAGGCGCGACCCGCCAAAACTAAAACGCGGATCGACGACCGAAACCGACGCTTCATTGTCCAGTGTCAGGACCAGATATTCGTTGAAGTCAACCTCCGAGGCCGACATCAAGCCGCCACCGACGCGTTGGGCGATGGCCTGGCGGCATGTGGTCTCGTCGGAGCCATCGACATCGCCAGCCAACAGGTCCAACCAGGCCGCCGGGTAGGCACCAATCAGCGGCTCGCCACTGTCGGCATAGCGAAAATCCAGACTGAGCTCAACCGGATCTTCCGCCTGTAGTCCGTCCGCGCTCTCGGCCAAAGGCTTTAAAGTCGCCTCAACCCGTAACCCACCCGATTCAATCACCTTGGTCTGAGCGCCTTCGACCCCAGCCACCGCGCCTTCCGGGTGTGCGGACTGAGCAAGCACCGCACCGCCGCACAAACTGGCTACCACGAGAGCAAGCCGCGTGCCGGCCCGAAGCGGGCCGGCGTCTGCTCGGAAAATTGACATCATTCGACCACGAACACGCCCCAGAGGCCACCAGCAAGATACCAGGGCACCAGGTCGCGGTACATGAACTCACCCCTAACGCCGAACGGCCCGCCGGCACCGTGCCGAAGCGGCATGTTCCAGTGGCCGCTGGGCCCAAGCCCGTCGCGGAAACCCTTGATCTCGGAAACCGGATTTGAAGCGATCTGGCTGGAGCCCGCATTCCACGGCAGCTCTTGCCAGGTGTGGCCGTGCAATGAGAACGTATGGTTCTGGGCATGGCCGGCCGGATGCACCACGCGCATCCGGACCGCCTCACCGGCCCGCGAGATAAATCTTGGGGTCTCGGCCTGGCCATCGGTGGAATCGAGGAACGCGATATCCATGTCGGTACGATCCAACGAAACCTGGGCAATGGCATCCGGCGCGTAGCCCAACCGGAACCAGATCGGCTCGGTCCGGTAGTTGTAGGCCGGGTGGCCAGATTCGGCCGCGTTTTCCGATACGGCCAAATTAGGTACCGGCTTGCCATAGGCACCGCTCGGCAAATCTTGGGACAGTTGAGGCCAGTAGCGCAGGTTGATGTCGTTTTGCACCACCAGCACATGCTCGCGGAACTTTGATCCGTCGGCCAGCTGCACATCGGCTGACGCCCGGCTCTGCGGCTCCTCGGTCCAGCTCGAACCTTCCGGCTCAATGATCAAGGTCCCAACCAGGCCTTTGTTGGAGGCCTTGATCGGGTCCGAGGAGGTCAGTCCCACAGCCCCGAACTCCATCGGCTTGTGGCTAAAGGTAGAGCCGTTATAGGCAACCGTACCGGCATACCACTCAAACGTGCGTTGCTGTCCGGGACCAACACTCTGGACGGGGTTGAAGCCGGCATTGACACCATCCGCCTGGGTCACATCGTAGGCCACCATTTGCGCGTGCAGGCCCACGTGCTCCGAGGGCCTGACATGGTCGGCACCAAAGTCGAAATCCTGTGCCGAACCCAGCGGGTGGGCATTCGGATCGCGGTACTGGATAATATCGGGCATTTTGCTGGCACCCGGCAGGTCCAGCAGCGGCCTGTCAAACCGGTTCTCCAGCGTAATCTTGATGCACTCGCCGGCTGCGGCCCGCAGAATCAGCGGCTCAATCGGCACACCCGGCAACAGCCGGTTTTGGTTGCTCAGGTCGGAGGTCCGTACATACATCAGCGCGGTCGGATCATGCAACGGCCCGAGCCCCGCCGCACCCGGTCGTGAGTTGTATTCAAGCGTCCCATTCGACAAGGCCTGCTGGGCCGAAACTGCCGCAATCGTGAAATCGCGCGTCGGCGCATCAATCGGACAGATGCCATCGAAAGAACTGACTGCTTCGGTTGGCAACGGCTCGGCAATT